>JAPLLF010000157.1 GCA_026387715.1 Pseudomonadota bacterium | reverse complement strand
CCCCGGCCCTCGATCCCGAGGCGCGCGCGGCGCTCGCGAGCACGCCGCTGTTCGCCAAGCTGCCGCCGAAGGCCCTCGAAGATCTGATCCCGCGCATCGGCATGTTGCGGCTCGAGCCCGGCGAGTTCGTGTTTCGCGAGGGTGAGGCGGGCGCGGCGCTCTACATCATCAGCGAGGGCGAGGTGACCGTCGAGACCGCCGGCCGCGAGCTCGCCCGGCTCGGGCCGAGCGCGTTCTTCGGCGAGATCGCGCTCGTCACGGAGCTCCCGCGGTCGGCGACGGTGCGCGCGGCGACGCGCGTCGAGCTGCTGTCGATCGATCGCGACGTGCTCCGCGCGGCGTCCGCGGCGGGGCCCGAGATCGTCAACGTCGTGCTCGGGGTGCTGCGCGATCGCCTGATCGATCGGCTCGCGCGCACGAGCGACCTGTTCTGGTCGTTCTCGGACGCCGAGCGCAGCTCGCTCGCGAAGCGGTTCGAGCTCGTCGAGGTCGCGCGCGGGACGTCGCTGGTCGTCCAGGATCATCGCGCCGACGGGCTCTACGTGATGCTCGCGGGGCGCGTCGAGGTCCGGCGGAGCGGGGACGCCGCGCCGCTCGCGGAGCTCGGCAGCGGCGACGTGTTCGGCGAGATGTCGCTGCTGTCGGGTGGCGGCTCGGTGGCCGACGTGCGCGCGATCTCGCGCGTGCTCGCCCTGCGCATGAAGGCGCGCGTGTTCCAGGAGGTGATCATGACCCACCCGCAGGTGCTCGAGTATCTCGGCGCGCTCGCCGACGCGCGCCAGGCGCAGGCCTCCGGGGGCGACGCGAGCGTCGTCGGCGTCGTCGGCGTCGTCGGCGTCGTCGATCTTCACCTCGACCTGCTGTAGCCATGGCGACGATCGTCATCGGTGATGTCCACGGCTGCCTCGAGGAGCTCGACGAGCTGCTCGCGCTCGTCGGCGCCGGGCATCGCCTCGTCCTGCTCGGCGACCTGATGGATCGCGGGCCGGATCCCGTCGGGGTCGTCCGGCGCGTGCGCGAGGTCGGCGCCGAGTGCGTGATGGGCAACCACGACGAGAAGCACGTGCGGTGGGCGCGCCACGAGGCGAAGCGGCGCACGAGCCCGGGCTACCGCAACCCGATGCCCCCGTTTCCGGCGGACCGCGCGGCCCAGCACGCGGCGCTCGGGGACGAGGGCGTCGCGTTCCTCGCCGCGCTGCCGGTGCGGATCTCGCTCGGCGGCGGCTGGTGGGCGGTGCACGGCGGCGTCGCGCCGCGCACGGAGTTCGCGGCCCAGAAGGCCGCGACGATGCTGCGATGTCGCTGGATCGACGACGCCGGCGCGATGATCGGCAGGGCCGATCCGCCCCCGGGCGCGCGGCACTGGGCGCGCGCGTGGGGAGGTCCGGAGAACATCGTGTACGGGCATCACGTGCACGATCTGGCGGTGGCCAGGATCGATCGTCCGGTCGAGGGCGTCACGTGCGCGGGCATCGACACGGGGTGCTGCTTCGGCGGCATGCTCACCGCGTTCGTGATCGAGACCGGCGAGATGATCCAGGTGCCCGCGCGACGCGCCTACGCCACGTTGCGCGAGGTGAACGGCGAGGACACGTGATGGGTGGGGTGGCGGGCGATCGTGACAATAATGATCGAACCGCCGCGCTGAAGGCTGCCAGGCACGATATCCTCGCAGTCGCTGGGTTCAGTGTTGAAAAGCCTTTGTTGATCAAGCCGTTACGCTTGCTGGTCGCCGATGACTCGGAATCGGACTACGGGCTGCTTCGACAGGAGCTCGAGCGCGGCGGTTACCGGGTCAGCTCGGAGCGCGTCGGGTCGGGGTCGGCGTTTCGCGCCGCGCTCGATCGGACGTGGGATCTCGTGGTCACGGATTGGTCGATGGCCGGCTTCGGAGGCGCCGAGGTGCTCTCCCTCCTGCACGGGCGCGGCTTGCCTTGCATCGTGGTGTCCGGGGCGCCGAACGAGGAGATCGCGGTCGAGGCGTTGCGCGGCGGCGCGCTCGACTTCCTCGCGAAGGACAAGCCCGGGCGCCTCGTGCCCGCGGTCGCGCGCGCGTTGCGCGAGGCCCAGGATCAGCGGATCGCCGCCGAGCTGAGTCGCCGCAGCACCGAGCTCGAGCAACAGAACCAGCGGATCCACGAGGCCAATCGGCTCAAGAGCGAGTTCCTCGCGAACATGTCGCACGAGCTGCGCACGCCGCT
>JAPLLF010000280.1 GCA_026387715.1 Pseudomonadota bacterium | reverse complement strand
TTCGCTCGTCGACAGCGCTCACCCATACGTTAGATCACGCCTCGATCAACCTGTCGATCCCCACCCCTCCAGGGAGAGATCCGGACTCCACCCGGTGAACGCGTACTGCTCGACAAGCTGGTCTACACCGCGACCAATCCGGTCAAGGATGGTCTCGTCGAGAGAGTTCACCACTGGCCCGGCGTCAATGGACTTCGCGCGCTGCTCACCGGCACGCCACTCCACGCGACCCGCCCCAGGCACTTCTTCAGCGAAGAGGGCTCGATGCCGGAGCGCGTCACTCTCTGGCTCCGCATTCCACCCGAGCTCGGTGACCGCGACCAAATCCTGCGTCAGTTGGCCGACCGCGTGGTCGCGGTCGAGGAGGAGGAACGTCGGCATCGCGTCTCTACAGGACGTGGCCTCCTCGGACGCCGTCGGGTTTGTCGCCAATCGTGGCGCGATTCGCCGAGGAGTCAGGCGCCCCGTCGCGGGCTGCGACCACGGGTCGCCGCTGGTAGCAAGTGGGCGCGGATCGCCGCGTTACAGCGTAACCGCGAGTTCGTCATCGCCTACCGAGAAGCACGGCGCGCGTGGCTCGCCGGTGCCACGATTCCGTTTCCGATCGGTACCTATTGGCTGCGCCGTTTTGCGGCCGTGCCTATCGCCACGGCGTAACGCTGAGAATCTCGATCGAACCGAATGCTCTCGCGTGAGTCGCTGGCTCGCGCTCGTTGCGGCGTGGATCGATCATCGATGATTGATGTCGGCGCTTCGTGGCATGACGCCAGGAAGCGCTCACGGGAGCTGCCGATGCTTCCTCTCTCCGCCTCGGAGTTGCTTGGATTTGCTTCGCAACCCCGGTCAGATGCACTTCACACCAACCCCGGTCAGATGCACTTCACACGCAACCCCGGTCAGATGCACTTCACACGGTCCCAATAGCCATGCAAACCCCGGTCTGGGACACGGTCTGAGAGACCGAGCACGGGGTTGCGATATCAGCGCACGGGGTTACGGCACGAGTATGCTGTTGGGGTCGCATGCCCCTCCATCCTTCGATCCTGCGCAGGCTGCTCATGACCGTCGCATTCTTCGCGTTCTTCACGGGCACTTCGTCGGTAACGGCCGATACGCCGAAGGCAGCGACGGGGGTGGTCCACGCCGTCAACGCGGGGCCGATCTTCGATCAGGCAGAGGCGCAGGTGAAGTGCCCGACGGTGTGTCAGGCGCCGTCGCGTTGGAACGGCGGCTGGCGCACGATCAAGGCGACGGTGATGTCGCAGTGCGATTGCGTCGATCCGCTGCCAGCGGCACCGCCGCCGCCACATCCTGCCAAGCTCAAGGTCCGCCCGGTCGTCACTGAGGCGATCTGGTCCAACTCCGATGCCAAGGAGAAGTGCGCGAAGGTCTGCACCGCACCGCTGACGTGGGCTGGCGGCTGGCGGACCATCAAGCGCAATCAGACGTCTGAATGTGACTGCCTGGAGCCTCCGGCGCTCGCGGCAACCCCGGTGGGGACGCCGCCGAGTACAACCCCGGTGGGGACGCCGCCGAGCACAACCCCGGTGGGGACGCCGCCGAGCACGCAGTGGCCCGGGTTCGAGGCCGGCTACCCGGACCTCCCGGCGAGGTTCGAGGCGTTGCTGGTGAAGGGGATGGTGGATCGCGCGGAGTTGCTCGGGACGGCACGCGGCCCGCTCGCGGCGAGCGATGGCTACGTGCTGCTGGTGCCCGGTCAGCACGGCCGGACCGTGCTGCTCGCCAAGGGGGCGCGCCTCACCGCCGTCGAGGCCAAGCAGTTCGGGGTGGACGCGACCGCCGCGATCGTCGAGGTGGAGCGTGATGTCACGTCGCCATCGTGCACCGCCCAGACGCCGACCAACGTGTGCGTCCGGAAGCTCCGCCGGCTCGATGGCGGCGCGACCTACGCGATCGACATCAGCAAGGTGCTCACCGAGCTGATCACGCGCTACCAGCCGACCGCAACGGACGGCAAGGCGCTCGCGTCGCGGGCGCGCACGCTCGTCGCCGCGGCTGGCGCGCACAGCCCGAACTTCCGCGAGCTCGCGTTCGTCCCGTCGTGGTCGTCCACCCGCCACGAGCTGGAGGTGCTCGTCGTCGCGCGCGCCGAGCGCGTGACGACGCATCGCGAGCTGAGCCGCGATCCGCAGGCGGGCTCGGTCGGCTGCGAAGCCCCACCCGGCGCGGACTGCGCGCCACGCTGCCGACCTCCAGCGTTCCAGGTCACGTCGACCGAGATCGCCGAGGCAGGCATCCGCGCCGTGTTCGATCACTCCGGCGCCGCGGTCAAGCTCGGTGACGCGGGAGCCGGCATGCATCCCCCGCGCATGCTGGGGTCCAAGGACGAGCCGTGTCGATGAGCGACCGCGTGGCGCGCCGCGCGCGCGTCGGTTTGCGAGTCGTCGTGATGCTGGGGCTTGGATCGGTCGCGTCGGTCGCCCACGCCGATGCCAAGGCCGACGTCACCGCGTTGGTCACGAAGAACCTCGCGGCGATCGAGAAGAACAAGCCGTCGGAGTTCTCCGCGACGTTGCGCAAGGACGGGTTCACGTTCGTGCCCTCGACCGACGCGCCCTCGTTCTCCGAGCGGTTCTACGGCTATCATTCGCACGACTTCAGGCACGTGATCGACAAGCTCGTCGTCGTCGTCGACGAACCAGCGAAGGTGGCGTGGTTCCACGTGCAGTGGCGCGCGACGTACGACGTCGCGATGGTGGGGGCCGATGGCAAGCCAATCACCAACCAGAAGGATACGATGCGCGCGATCGGCGTCGCCATCGAGGGTGGTGACGCCGATCGCCGCTCGGACCGCGGCTGGAAGATCGCGGCGGTCATGTACGGCAGCGCGTTCGACGACAAGTGGCTGTTCAAGAACGCGAGCGAGGACACCAAGCCGGGGAAGGTCACCGTGCGCGGCGATCACGGCTCGGCCGACGCGGTCGCGACGTGGTTCGCCGTGGGTGGCTCGATCGCCGCCACCCAGGCCCCTGGCGCGGTCGTCGTCAGCGGCACCGCGGCCCTTGAGTACGGCGCCGATGCCGCCGCCGCCCGCTTCGTCGGTGCGTGGGACAAGCTGAGGCTGTTCGGCCTCGCGATCAAGGGCATGCGGTGGGGCACCTCGCCGATCGCGTTCGTCAAGGCCGAGGTCGCGATGCCGGTGAAGGGCAGGGGCGCGACGAAGATGCGCCTCGGCGCCGTGATGATCTTCGACGGCAAGGCGTGGAAGTGGGTCGCGATCAGCTTCTTCGGCTGGTTCGACGATGACATGTACTCGCCGATCTGAGCGGGCGGTACGCGTTGCAGACCGCCCGTCGCCATCACGGGCGGGATCAGGGCGCGCGCCGCTTGTTCCAGGTCAGGTGGCGGAGATAGATGGGCCAGTCGACCACGAAGCCGGCGCGCTCGAGCCGCGTGACGACGAGCTTGGCGATCGCCTGCCAGGCAGCCTCGTCGGCGACCGTGTCCACGTACACGATCATCTCGTGTTCGCAGACCGCCCGTTGCGTCTCCCGTACACCCAGCCTCGCGGATGCTGGCCCGCGGCCTTGGCCTGGGCGCGCTCCTGGTCGATCGCCTCGGTCGCGTCATCTTGGGTTTGTCCGAAGTTCGCCCGCGTCAGGAGGCCGTCGCCCTGCAGCGCGGCGAACGCGCGCGCGAGCTTGTCGGCGTCGGTCAATCCTCGCCAGGTCGCCTCTGCCTGGGCGTGCGCGGCGAGCTGTGCCTCGACCTCTCGCGCGACCAGCTCGGGTGGCAGCGCCACGCTCGCCACGACCCGCTCGATGATGCGATCGCGCGCGTCGTACCCGCCATCCACGCGCCAGCTCACCTCGTCGCGCAGCTTCGCGAGCAGCTCCGACGAGATGCTCGCCGCGGGCGTCGCGGGGGGCGGCTCCGATGCAGGCGCCGGCGCCGATCGGGCTGCGCTAAGGTCGCGCACGAGGTCGCGAGGGCGAGGCCTGCGAGCGTGCACCGCATCGCGGCACGGCTAGCACGCACCCGATCGGCTGGTTGCGGGCGCCGCGAGCATCATCGCCGCGACGAGCCGCTCGCGTGGCGTCGTGATGCCCTCCGATAGAATGTCGCCGATGTCTCGCCACGTCGATGCCACCGTCACCAGGTGAGCGTCGACACGCGCCTGGTCGAGCCTCGACGCTGACCACCATCCCGAGCTCCGGTCGGCGATCGCCAGCTTGGAGGCGGTCACGTGTGGGCGTGCCACTTCAGCCAGCTCCACGTGGGCGTGACAGTGGATCGCCGGCATGCGGCGCGAATGGCGGACAGGCCCACGGCGGAGAACGAGACGCGTGCCGTCCTGGCGACGGCGTTTGGCGCGGCCGCATCGGCAACGGCGCAGGCCCTCGGGCGGATCTGCAGGCTCGGCGGTGTCTCGGCTGGCCCGCGATCCGCGAGTGGATCTTCCTGCGCGAGGTGGCCTCGACGCCGTGACGGTCGAGATGCTGAAGATGGATCGGATGCGCCGGTCAAGTCCGCGCCGGGTGGAGATGCGCGTCGTCGCCATCGAGCCGGCCCTGCGCGTCGTCTGGATCGACGCAGAGACCGAGGCCATCACGCAGTCGGTCGAAGCGCGCTACGACGCCATCGTTGCCGCGCCGGAGGCGTGGGCCAAGCTTCGGGCCGACCTGACCGACGGGCCGTTCGTCGACGCCCAGAAGTTGGACGCCGGCAAACAGCTCGCCGAGGTCGAACGCGTCGACGACGACATCGGTCTCAGTTACGCGCGTAGGTCAGCGACAGGACGCCCGCGTTGCTGTCGTTGGGGGTGCACGCGAGGGAGATCTTCGCCGTCGCGGTCTTCCAGTCGGCGGCCAGGTTGTCCGCCTGGCTGGGCCCGAAGCGACCGTCGAGCGTCGCGCGGATCTTCGCCCAGCCGGTGCCGCAATCAGCCATCGAGATGAAGCCCTCGGTCCACTCGGTGACGACCTGGTCGAGGCCCGCGGCGCCGATCGTGAACTTCGTCACCGCCTGGTGACTCTCGACCATGCCGACGTACCAGAGGCCCCCGTCGGTGGGCGTGACGTTCGGGAAGGCCGCCCGCACGGCGTCGGCGTTCGCGCCCCAATCGAGTCCGGCGAGCCCCGACGAGCCGTCCGGGGATGGGGGCGCGGGCGAAGCAATGACGCTCGTGGGTCCGGTCGAGCCCGTGGGCGTGGTCGTCGGCATGCTCGAGTTGTTGCACGCCGTGACCGTGAGACCGAGACCGACGACAAGAGACCGGAGGGTGAGCATTCCCGTCACGTTACCGGATCCGTCGAAGCGACCGCGTCGCGACCCGCTGAAACCAGTGCCGGCGGGAGGGTCAGCCAGATCTCGTTCCGCCGCAGGAACCACGGCATCCACGGCGGATCGTAGCGGTTGACCTCGGGTTCTCCGATCGCGGAGAGCCCCTGCGCCGTGATCCAGCTGCGCAGCGCCGCCGTCTTCGTCGTGTACTTCGCGTCGGTCCAGCGGCCCGAGAACCGGTGCACTGCGACCCGCGTCGGCGGGACCGCGCGCAGGGTGACGCGCGCATCGTCCGGCACGGGCAACGTGTCGAGGGTCTCCTCCGCGGGCATCGTGAACGTGATCACCCACGCCCCCGCTTCCGACTTCTCCCCGACGGGCGCGGTCATCGCGAGCTTCCGGGGTTCCTGGTGCTCGCCGACGGGGGCCGTCATCGCGACGCGCTGGCGGGCGCGGTTCTTCCCGAAGATGTATCCCGCGAGCCGCCGGAACCCCTCGTTGCCCGCCGCGGCGAACGAGCTGCCGGTGACCCGCGTCTCGGCGATGACGCGCGCCGGGTACGTGCGCACCTCGAAGGCGCCCTCGTGGATCGTGAGTGTGAATGCAGGTTCCTTGACGGCCATGACGACGTTTGACCATGGGCGCGCCGCGCCGGCAATCCGAGCGTCGCCGCACACCACGACTCCTCGTCGCGACGAGCGACGGCGCGGGCTGGAACGACACGCTCACGCGAAACGTCGAGCCCGTGCTCGCGCGTGACCTTCCTCGATCCGCTCGGGTGTGACGCTCCCACCGGGTCACGTCGTGCGCGCGTCGTCTCGTGCGGCGCGAACGTGACCTGGCTACGCCGCGCGTGCGGCGGTCTGCGCGAGCTGCTCGATCGTCTGCAGGTAGCGCGCGAGGTTGGCCTTCTCGCGGACCAGCTCGTGGCCCGCGGTGACGAGCGCGCGGGTGAGCGCGGGCTCGCGCTGGAGCCGGCGCACCGCGGCCGCCATCTCGTCGGCGTCGGCGACCACGAGCGCGTTCTCTCGATCGCGGAGGAGCTCGCGGGCGCCCCCGGTCGCCTGGGCGACCACCGGGAGGCCGACCGCCATCGCCTCGAGGTAGGTCAACCCGGCCGGCTCCTCCCAGCGCGACGGAAACAGGAACACGTCGTGATCCTCGTACACCGCCGCGAGGTCGCGATGCGCGACGAACCCGAGCCAGTCGACCGCGGCCTCCACGCCGAGGGTTTGCGCGATCGCGCGCAGGCGCGCCTCGTCGGAGCCCACGCCGGCCACGCTCAGCCTCGCGTCGCACTTGCCCGCGCGGAGTTGCGCGAGCGCCTCGATCGCGACGTCGCAGCCCTTGGTGGGGTGCAGCCGACCGACGAACAGCATCCGCGGCGCGGCGGGCATCGGGCGCGGCGCGCGCGCGCGAAACTGCACGAGATCGACGCCCTGCGGGCACACCGCGACGTCCCCGAGCGGGGCGCCGCCTGCCCGCAACGCGTCGATGATGTGGGCGCTCGGCGCGAGCGCGCGCGGGAGGTCGCAGCCGCGCCAGGTCCGCGCGGCGAGCGGCCCGCGCTCGAGGAGCCTGGCGATCGCGCGGCGCCACGGCTGGCGAGACGGCGCGGGCTGATGGGCGAGCAGCCAGTCATCGTTGAGCAGCCAGGCGGTCGGCACGCCGAGCTTGGCGAGCGTGCGCGGCACGTGGAGCCCGAGGCGCCGCAGCGACATGATGACGGCGACGTCCGGGCGATGCCGGTCGACGAACGTCCGGGTCACCGCGGCCTGCCGGACCGCGGCGCCGACGTGCGCGAAGCGCTCGAGGCCGGCGGGCTGACCGAACGGCTGCACCAGCGCGAGGGCGCGGGAGACCCAGACCGGATCGTCGTCGCGCGCAGTGCCGGTGGTGAGCACCTGGACGTCATGTCCCCGCGCGCGCAGGTCGCTCGCGATCACGCCGGCGAGGACGTCGTAGCCACCCTGGAAGTCTGGAGGAAAGATGTTGCTGACGAGGGCGATGTTCACGCGAGAGGCTCGAGCAAGCGCCGATCCCGAAAACCTGGGCCCGGCCGTCTCGTCCTGGAACACCCGGTGTCTCGCCGTGGGACGCCCTGGTGCCTCACCACACCGGTTCAACGTCTCCTCGAGCCTCGCGTCGACGTTGCCCCCACCCTGGACGCGTAGGGCGATGACGTTGAGCTTGCTTTTATTGTTGAGGTTGGACGTTGCCACCCGGCGCTGCCGTGCCGTCGGTCGACGACAACGAAGGGGGCAAGCTCCACGTCGCCGTTCAAGGGGACAACGAAGGGGTCGACGACGAAGTCGACGTCAAATGCGTCAATGGCAATCGGTCCCTGTGGCCGAGTACTACGCTCGCGGCGAGGGGACCAGCTGGCTCGCGGGGAGACGGTCGCGCCCGCGTGAGGATTCGCGATCGCGGAACGCGAGCACCGGGCGCTCGACGAAGCGCTGGGCCGCGCGCGCGAGCACGATGGCGAGGACGATCCCGAGCGGCAGGCCGAGCCCGTGCGGCGCGCCGAGCGCACCGACGATCTTCCACCCCGCGTTGAGCGCGAGCATGTGCAGGAGGTAGAGGCCGTAGCTGAGCGCGCCGAGCGCGACGAGCGCGCGGATGGACAGCACGCGGATGAACACCGAGCGCGGCGGCGCGAGCACGGCCGCAGAGACCAGCAGGCCGAACGCGAGCTGGAGCGCGGCGGCGCGGATCGCGCCGATCTCGCCGGGCACCTCGAGCAACGCGACGACGATCCCGACGACGACGACCCGCGCGGGCGCGCGTCGCCAGCTCGTCTCGAGCGCGCGCCGCAGGCGTGGCGCCGCGTGGGCGTGGGCGAGCAACACGCCGACGAGGATGGCCGCCGGGACGCGTCCCACGAGCGTGCTCCCGGAGGCGACGCCCACGGCGACGAGCGGCGCCGCGACGCCGACCGCCGCGATCGCGACCGCGCGGCGGCCGCCCCAGCGCTCGACGAGCGGCCACACCAGGTAGAACTGCTCCTCGA
>JAPLLF010001062.1 GCA_026387715.1 Pseudomonadota bacterium | reverse complement strand
CTGAGCCCCACGAAGGCGGCCGCGCACTGCCGATCTAACGCGCTGGTGGATCAGTATCCCGCCGCCGACGAAGTCGCCGCGCGTCGAGTGGTGGATCTCCGATCACGACCGGATTGGATCTGTCTTAGGTCGCCGCTGAAGATGAACTGAAGCTCTGCGTAGTCGTCCATATCTGTCTCCTTCTTGATGTGTGGGCTCGCGTCGTGTCGCTCGCGCGGCCCCGACCCCCGATCTCGTGGTTGCTAGCCGGCCATCTCGAACTCGCCCGCGCTGATCGAGAGCCGCGTCTTCGCGCGCTCGAATGCGTTCTCGAGCGAGCCCGGCGGCAGCTCGCCGGCGTTGGCCGGCTTCTTCGCGACCGGCGCTGCCTGCGCCGTGGCGGCGCTCGCCTTGTGGTCGCGCTCGTCCATCATCATGAGCGCGAGCTGGCTACCCGCCGCGGACATGACGCCCGCACCGATGCTGCGGACCGTCGGCGCGTCGCCCTTCCACGCGAGGCCTGCGCCAACCGCGGCGAGCGCGGTGGCGATCGTCTTCGGGGCCCAGCCCTCGTGCGCGAGGAACGAGCCCGCGAGCGAGGTGGTTGCCGCGCCAGCGGCGGTGTAGCCGAGGCGCTTGAGCGCGGTCTCCTCCTCGGGCTTGGCGGTGGTCGCACGCGGCGCGCGAGGTGCGGCGTTGCGGAACGGATGCTTCTTGGTCTTCTTCTTCTTGGCCATGGTCGTGGGTCCTTTACGCAGCGAAGTAGGTGAACGCCGAGCTCGCGTTGCGGCGGCGGCCGGGGAACCGGCGGATGCGAACGGTGGAGTCGCCATCGCGGTACGCGCCCGGGCAGCGCAGGACCGCCGGCAAGACGCTCGGGGTGTCGAGCATCGTGCGCAGCGGCGCGAGCAACTCGACGCTCTCGATGCCGAGATCGATCTCGATCGCCGCGAACAGGATCGCAATCGTCGTCAGGAGATCGGTGAGGGGCACCTCGGCACGGCTGCCGTTGAGCCAGCCGTGCACGAACGCCCGCACGTTCTCGATCGCGTCGAGATCCTCGTCATCGTCGCGCGCGAGCTTCGCGGCGATATCGAGCGCCCAGTCGATGACGCCGGAGAGCTGCTCGAACAGCGACCCCCAATCCCCATCGACGAGGTTCGCGATGTGCCCGGCGCGCGGGTGCTTCTTGTCCTTCTGATCGTGCTTCGTCATCTCGTGTCTCCTTCCGGGCAAGGCCCGGCCATGCCCGCGCTCGGCGGGTGAATCTGTCGCGCTCGCGTCGCGCACCATGCGCGTCGCGAACCAGAGCGAGTCGTGTGGTCGTGTCTACGCGGCGCGCTTGTTCTGCATCGTCGCGAACGTCGTGAGCTTGGGCGGGTGGGCGAGCACGCCCATCGTGAGCCCCTCGCGGTTCAGCTCCTCTTCCACGAGCCCGACCATGTCGCCGCCGATGCCGAGCGTGTCGAGCTTCGAGCGGAGCGCGGCGACCCCGATGTCGAGCCCGACACGCCCGGCGACCGTGCCGAGCTGGGACATCCAGCGCGGCGGCTCGAACCGCATCCCGCCGATCTCGAGCGAGAGGTTCCGCTGCGTGCGCGCGATGACCTCTTCGGCGATGTCGGCGACCGCGAGCGCCGTGGTGCGGACCATCGCGATGGCGCGCGAGCCCCAGCGCTTCGCGGCGCGCTCGGCGAGCGCGAACATCCAGCCGATCGCGTCGACCTCGCCTTGGCTCGGCGGCACGTGCTCGTCGACCAGGCGCATGACCGCATTCCGGGCGCGGCGCACGCGGCTCGGACCGTTGCGCACGTTGCCCGAGCTCTGCTCGGCGAGGGTGGCGGTCCACTCGATCGCGTCGTGTGGCTCGATCACGCTGGCCGAGGCGAGCGCGAACCCGCAGTCGACGCAGTTCCGGGTCACCGTCGGATCCAGGATCACGGGCACACCGTTCTCGACCGGGAAGGTATGCAGGCCCATCGGCAACTCGAGCGTGGCGAGCTGACGGGACGGCCGGGGATCGATGAACTCGGCTACGGCGATGAAAATGCAGGACCTTTCGAGGCAATTTGGATTTTCGGCGGGGATGCGAAGCCGTTGCGGTGGCTCGCACGTCTCGACCTTCGGCCCGTCTGCGGGATCGCCGTCGTCGTCGCGCTGCGGGAGGCTGCGGATGTAGCGCACGAGGGACTCGGTCGTGGGGTGCTTGCGGGCCATCTCGACGATCACCGGATCCTCGGTTGCGACCAGTTCGGCGAGAACCTCGGTGACGGAGCCGAGACACTTGTGGTCGTTGAAGGGAAGGCCGATCACGACGCACCTCTGTCCTTGCCGGCGATGAGCCCGCGGATCCGCGCGACCGCGTCGGGCACGCTGAGCTTGCTCAGCTCGTCGAACCAGCCGCGCAGCTCGGCGGGGCTGAACTCCTTGGCGATCGCCTGGACGTACGCGACCTCGTGCGGTTCGAGCGCGGACTGGACGGCGACGACGTGCGCCATCGCCGCCGGGTCGAGCGGCGGCAAGCTCGGCTCACGGGGCTCTGCGGCGGGCGCCGTCTGCACGGTCGGGGGTGCGTTGACCTGCGCCTTCGCGGTCTTCCCCTTCTGCGCTGCCTTGCGCCAGTCGAACACCGAGCCCATGTCCGGCATCTTGATCTTGCCGCTCGTGAAGCCGGCGAAGAGCATGGGCAGCATCTGCGCGAGCATCGCGTTGAAGTCGAAGGCCGGCGCGGCGGTCTCCTGGTCGTCGTCCTCCTCGTCCTCGCCGTCGTCCTCGGCGTCGGGGGCGGGACCGAGCGCCATGCCCGGACGCGCCGGCAGTCCCGCGCCGTCGGCGGCGCGGAGCAGCGTGGCGACGGCCTCCACCATCTGCGGGAAGCGCTCGACGACCGACACCGCGATCATCGACTGCATGCGCATCGACTCGAGCACGATACTGTCGCTCGCCGTGGTGAGCGAGGCGCGCGGGACGGCGACGCCCTGCGTCTCCTGCGTGGCCACCTGTGTGTCGAAGTTGATCTGGACGTAGCCGGACGGCGCGCCCTCGATCGGCTTGTTGTTCTGATCGACGAGATCGAGCCGATAGCGGCCGGTCGTGTCGACCTCGCTGCGCAGGTCGTCGATCTCCGCGCTGATGGGCAGCACGAGGGGCTGACCCTCGCGGGCGTACACCACC
>JAPLLF010000454.1 GCA_026387715.1 Pseudomonadota bacterium | reverse complement strand
CGCCAGGCTCGCGCTGACGTTCGTCACCGCGGGCGACTGCGTCACGCTGCCGTTCCGCGCGACCGAGCTCGACGCGGCGACGCTGCTCATCGACGGCGTGGCGCCGACCGCGAGCCAGGCCACGGCCACGTCGCTGAAGGTGTGCGGCGCGGGCCGCGACGCCGGCGCGACGATGACGCTCGACACCGATCAGACGGTCCCGCTCGCCACCCTCGCCGACAGCCAGGTCGGCTACTCGATCCGCACCGACGGCTCGACGGCGCACAACCCGTTCTCGTACCTGGTGAGCTGGGTCGGCGGCTGCGATCGATTCGGCCCGTGCGACAGCCGCCCCGATCAGTTCGCGACCTAGTCCGCGAAGGTGACGGTCTACGATCGCACCGACACCGGCATCGCCGCGGGCATCGACGCCGCGTACCACGCGGGCTTCGTCGCAATGATGGAGCAGAACTTCGGGCCGTATCCGTTCGGCGCCGACCTGCGCGTGCTCGTCGCGCCGACCTACTGGGCCGGCTTCGAGCACCCGGGCAACATCGTGATCGACGACTCGCTCAAGAAGGTCCAGATCGGCAGCGCCTACGCGAGCCCGCTCGCGCACACGCTCGATCACGAGATCGCCCACCAGTGGGCCGGCGATCAGACGACGATCGCGGACACCTACGACTTCGTGTGGAAGGAGTCGATGGCCGAGTACCTCGCGTTCGTCTACGAGGCCAGCGTCGATCCAGCCATCGGGCTCAAGACCGCCGACGCGTGGAAGCAGTTCTCGGTCGGCGCCCAGTACTTCCCGGTCCCCGGCGAGAAGCCGGCGCTGTTCGACTACTACGGTGATGTCTATGGCCCCGGGCCGATGATCCTGTTCCGCCAGATCGAGGTGCTGTCGTCGCGCGCCAACGTCATCACGGCCCTGCAGTCCGTGCTCGGCACGCCGCGCGCGCTGTCGGTCGACGAGGTCGTCGCCGCGCTCGAGACGTCCACCGGCCTCGATCTCGGCGCGTACGCCGCGGCGTGGATCCACGGCACCGGCGCGCCGGTGTTCCCGCAGGTCGACGTCGCGGTGGCCGTCGACGCGACGAGCGTCCACGTCGTGCAGATCGTGGCGCCCGAGCGGCGCTGCAAGTTCCACCTCGCGCTCCGCGGCGCCCAGCCGACCGACGAGCTGCTCGTCGCGGTCGACACGTTCACGGGTGGTATCGACCAGACGCTCGCGATCACGCCAGCGTTCGCGGTGACCAATGTCGTCGTCGATCCCCTGCGCGAGTGCCTGATGACCGCCCACGCGATCACGGCGGCGCCCACGAACACGCCTCACCGGAACCCCTGGCTCGCGCCGCAGTAAGGAAACCTCGCGCCAGAGCACGCATCACCGACCCGTTTTTGATATCAGGGTCGACAACATGCGCTTCATCTCTCCGATCCTCCTCATCGCGCTCGTCACCCTCGGCGGCTGTCCCAAGAAGCTCCCGGGTGGCCCGAGCATCCCCGGCGGCGACAAGGTTCCCGGCGGCGTGCCCGGCGGGCTCCCCGGCAACAGCGACACGGTCGAGCCGAACGGCTGCGGCAGCTACGCGTCGATGGGCGACGTGGGGCGCAAGCTCCACGCGTTCCTCGAGGCGACCGCCACCATGCAGAAGGTCACCGGCGACACCGTGGCCGTGGTCAAGGAGAGCTGCGTCATCATGGGCAAGGAGCTCGGCATGTCCGAGGCCGACCTCGGTGGCCAGACCAAGGAGGTCTGCGCGAAGGTCTACGGGACCATCGACAGCAACATGAAGGTCGCCGTCAAGGCGAAGGCGGCGTTCAAGGTCGTCATCGTGCCGGCCGTCTGCAAGGTCTCGATCGACGCCTCGGCCAAGGCCGCGGCGGAGTGTGAGGGCTCGGCGTCGGCGAACGTGTCGGCGTCCTGCTCGGGCAAGTGCTCGGGCAAGTGCGACGGCAAGTGCGAGGGCAAGGTCGGCACCGGCGGCAACGCCGGTCAGTGCGACGGCGTCTGCAAGGGCAAGTGCGAAGGCAGCTGCGAAGGCCACGCGGACGTCAACGCGTCGGCGCAGTGCAAGGCGTCGGCCGAGGTCAAGGCGAACGCCGAGGTCACCTGCACCGATCCGTCGGTGACCGTGACCCTCGACGCGAAGATGACGGTCGACAAGACCAAGGCCGAGCAGACCCTCAAGGCGCTCAAGGCCGGGCTCCCGAAGATCTTCTCGGTCAAGGCGCGCCTCGAGCCGCTCCAGGCCGCGACGACCTCGTGGGTGAAGTCGGCCGGCGAGCTCGCGTCGTCGGGCGCGGGCTTCGCGCAGGCGTTCAAGGACCAGGCGCTCTGCATCACGGGCCAGCTCGCGGCCGTCGCGAAGGCCTCGACCCAGATCCAGGCGAACGTGTCGGTGTCGGTCGAGGTTTCGGCGTCGGCGTCGGCGTCGGCTGGCGGCTGATTCATTCCACGCGTCAGTGGCCCCCTCGGGGCTCTGGCGCAAGTCGTGGACTTGGTGTAGCAAGCGTCTGCTATGAAGACGCTCACCGAGTTCTCGACGCTGGTTCTCCGCAATGCAGCAGCTGCCCGTGCAGCCGCTCGCGCGAAGCTCGGTTCGGCGGCTCCTCCTCCGGAGGTTCCCGCTGCAGCTGAGGCCGCGCCGTCCGAGGGGGCCGACCAGGCCCCCGCCGATGCCGTGGAAAACGCCCCCGACGATGCCGCGCCCGCCGAGGAGGCGGCCAAGCCGGCCGATCCGATCATCGCCGAGGTGGCGACGACGCTCGGCGTTCCCGAGGACCGCGTCCAGCGGCTGTTCGAGGCGCTCGACATCGTCGGCGGTCAGCTCGAGCAGACCCGCCTGGTGCGCGTGTTCCAGGGTGAGACCGGCCCGCACGGCGCCGTCTCGCGTGGCGAGTTCCACTACGCGATCGACCGCATCGCCGGTGGCGGCGGCGCGCGCCGCGACGATCGCGGCGGGCCCAAGCGCGGCGGTGAGCGTGGCGGCGAGCGCCGTGGTGGCCCCGGCGGCGGTGGCGGTGGCGGTGGCGGCGGTGGCGGCGGCGGCGGCGGCGGCATGTTCGGTGGCCCCGGTGGCGATCGCAAGCCGCGCGGCCTCGGCAGCCTCGTGAAGGGCAAGAGCGAAGCCCCGGTGAAGGAGGACGATCGTCCGCACCGCGGCGAGACGCCCAACGCCGGTATCGGCTGGCAGCTGACGGCGGCCCCCCGCGAGATGCGTGGCGGCCCCGGTGGCAAGGGTGGCAAGGGTGGCCCGCGTGGGCCCCGCCGTGATGGGGATCGCCCCGATCGCCCCCGTGGCCCGCGCCGCGATGATGACCGTGGTGGCCCGGTGCCGCTGCTGACCCTGCCGTCCGTGCCGACCCAGTACCGGGGTGGCCCGCGTCCGTCGGGTGGTGGTGGTGGTGGTGGGGTCGACCGTGGCCCTCGCCCGCCCCGCCCCGAAGGTGCCGGCCAGAATGTCTCGCAAGGTCCACGGCTTGGCCCCGATGGTCAGCCGCTGCCGCCGAAGCCGCGCCGCGATCGCAAGCCGATCGGCCCCGATGCCGCCGGCATGGGACCTGACGGCCAGCCGTGGGATCCGGCGCGTCGTGCGCAGCGGGTCGCCGAGCGTGCCGCTCCGGCCGGCGAGGTGAATCAAACGACCGCGGCCGCCGTCGAAGCGCCGGCCGAGTCGGCCTCGACGCCGTCGCCCGAGTAACGCGAAATTGAAACCTCGCGTCGTCTCGGGTGTCGCATAGACTCGTAACATCACGATGAGGTCCCCGATGAAGATGATGACGAAGCAGTCCGCCGTTGTGCTCGCTGCAACCATCGCGTTCGCCAGTGCCGCCTACGCGGACCTCTCGCGCGGCGTGATCTCGAACTATCGAGGTCAGCTCGTCGTCAGCAAGGACGAGCTCGTCGAGGCCAAGAACGACAAGGAGACGATCGCCAAGATCAACGGCGCGCGGCTCAAGGTCGTCGAGGGCAAGAAGAACGACGACGTCGTGTTCTGGCACTTCCACTACACGGCGTTCCTGGCGAAGACCGGCTCGGCGAACCTCAAGCTCGAGTTCTACGACGACAAGAAGCTGTCGGCGAACCAGTCCCTCACCGGCGTCGATCCGAAGAATGCCGTCCTGTCGGGCGACATCGCGATCAACGAGGACGAGGGTCTGACCAAGGGCAAGACCTACACGATCCGACTCGAGAACGACAAGGATCAGGTCGTCGCCGAGACCAAGGTCCAGTTCGACTAGCAGGCGACAAACGCGGCGTGGCCGCGTTGTCGTGCCCGTGCCCGTGCCCGATCGCTCCTAGACGAGCTTCTTGGCGGCGGCGGCGACGGCGGCCGCGGTGACACCGTACTTCTCGAACAGCACCTCGGCCGGCGCCGACGCGCCGTAGGTGTCGACGCCGATCGCGATGCCGTCGGCGATGTACTCGCGCCACCCGAGCGTGACGCCAGCCTCGACGGAGACCCGCTTGACGCCCGCGGTGAGCACCGAGGCGCGATACGCCTCGTCCTGCTTGTCGAACAGCTCCCAGCACGGCAGCGACACGACGCGTGCCGCGATGCCGTCCTTGGCGAGCAGCTCGCGCGCCGCCATCGCGACGGAGACCTCGGAGCCCGTGCCGATCAGGATGACGCGGCGATCACCCTCGCCGTGATCCGCGAGCACGTAGCCACCCTTGAGCGCGGCGCCCCTGGGCGCGAACGCCGGCAGGTCCTGGCGCGACAGCACGAGCGCGGTCGGCCCATCGGTGTGCTCGATCGCGTACTGCCACGCGTCGGTGGTCTCGTTGCCGTCGCACGGGCGGAACACCGCGAGGTTCGGCATCGCGCGCAGCGCCATCAGGTGCTCCACGGGCTGGTGCGTCGGACCGTCCTCGCCGAGGCCGATCGAGTCGTGCGTCCACACGAAGATCGCCGGCAGGTGGTTGAGCGCCGCGAGGCGAACCGCGCCTCGCATGTAGTCGCTGAAGCAGAAGAACGTCGCGGTGAACGACCGGCAGGCGCCGTGATAGAGCATGCCGTTGGCGATCGCACCCATGCCGTGCTCGCGGATGCCGAACCGCAGGTTGCGCCCGGCGCCGGTGCGATCGTAGTCGCCGCCCGGCACGATCGTCTTCGTCGAGCCGCCGAGGTCGGCATCACCGCCGAGCAACCACGGGATCTTCGCGTGCAGCGCCGCCAGCACCTTGCCACCCGCGTTGCGCGTGGCGACGGCCTTGTCGAACGACGGCAGGTCCGCGGCCCAGCCGGCGGGGAGCTCGCCGGCGATCGCGACCTCGAGCTGCGCGGCGAGCTCGGGATGCGCGGCCTTGTACGCCGCGAATCGCTCGCTCCACGCCTGGTGCGCCTGCGCGCCGCGGTGGACCGCCTCGCCGAGGTGCGCGCGGGCGCTGTCGGGCACGTGGAACTTCTGCGCGGGGTCGAAGCCGAGCACGGTCTTCGTCGCCGCGACCTCGGCCTCGCCGAGCGGCGAACCGTGCGCGCCGGACGTGCCGGCCTTCTTCGGCGAGCCGAAGCCGATCGTCGTTCGGATCAGGATGATCGAGGGCCGCGCCGTCTCGGCCTTCGCCGCCGCGATCGCGGCGTCGATCGAGCCGAGGTCGGAGTCACCCTTGTCGACGTGCAGCACGTGCCAACCACACGCGGCGTACCGCGCGCCGACGTCCTCGCTCATCGAGATCGAGAGCGGCCCATCGAGGGTGATCTGGTTCGCGTCGTACAGGTAGGTGAGCTTGCCGAGGCCGAGGTGGCCGGCGAGCGCGGCCGCCTCGAACGAGACGCCCTCCATCATGTCGCCGTCCGACACGAGCGCGTAGGTCATGTGGTCGATGATCTGGTGCCCCGGTCGGTTGTAGAGCGTCGCGAGGTAACGCTCCGCGATCGCCATGCCGACGGCGTTGGCGGCACCCTGGCCGAGCGGCCCGGTCGTCGCTTCGACACCCGGCGTGAGGTGCCACTCTGGATGCCCTGGCGTCTTGCTGCCCCATTGGCGGAAGCGCTTGAGCTCGTCCATCGACAGGTCGTAGCCGGTGAGATGGAGCAGCGAGTACAGCAGCGCCGAGCCGTGCCCGGCGGACAGCACGAAGCGATCGCGATCGAACCACTTCGGATCCCGTGGATCGTGCTTCAGGTGGCGTTGCCACAGCGTGTACGCCATCGGCGCGCACCCGAGCGGCAGGCCCGGGTGTCCCGAGTTCGCTTGCTGGACAATATCGATCGAGAGCGTGCGGATCGTGTTGATCGCGAGCGTGGCTGGATCATCTGTCGTCATCGGCGTCGGACGCTATCAGATGTACTAGGATGTCGGCGCATGAACCGCGTGAAGCTTTGGTGCTTTGCCCTTGGGCTCGTCGCGTGCGGCGCTGGCAAGACCGCACCGATCAAGCCCGCCCCGCCACCGTCCCCGGACGCGGCTGTCGTCACGCCCGATGCCGCGCCACCCGCCCCGCCGGTCGATGCCGCGCCACCGGTCGTCGAAGTCAAACCGCCGGTCGACTCCCCGCCCGAGTGGTTCGCGCCGGTGTGGAAGAAGGTCGGCGTCGGCCAGAAGATCGCGTTCGGCATCGAGGCGATCGACCAGGATCTCGACGAGACCGTGGTCACCCTGACCAAGGCCCCGAAGTCGGCCAAGTACGATCCGGTCACGCTGACGGTGTCGTGGACGCCGACGAAGGCCGACCTCGGCAAGCAGGACTTCGAGGTCTCGATCGCGACGGTAGGCAAAGAGTACAAGCTGACCAAGGCGTTCTCGATCGAGGTGACCAAGGCCAAGCAGCCGGCGCCCGTGGCCGAGGAGAAGGACGCCGTCACCGAGACGCTGCTGATGATCCGCCAGCCGGGTCGCCTCGCGCAGGTCAACAAGGACTGGCCGCTCGACAAGCTGCTGCTCACGGCCGCGAACGGCTTCCGCTGGCAGTTCAAGGAGGAGAACCGCGCCAAGCTCGACAACAAGCCGCTCGACAAGAAGAAGCTGTTCGAGCAGTTCCTCGGCAACCTGGCCGTCGCGCAGAACAACCCGCGGCTCGATCCGAAGTCGCCGAAGTTCGACAAGGCCGCGTTCGGCAATCCCGCGAGCTGGAAGATCGTCGCGTTCCGCCCGCGCATCGATCGCCAGTGGACCGAGCTCCGCGTCGTCTACAAGGCGATGAACGCGCCCGAGCCGATGTTCGGGATGTGGCGCATCCGCCCCGTGGTCGAGTACGTCCCCTCCCTGCCACGCCCGGAGGAGGAGCACGCGTACAACAACAAGACCTTCCTCGGCATGGTCGCGAAGCACCTGATGAAGGACGGCGGCCCGAACGAGGCGTTCCTCAAGGATCAGGCGGCGAACGGCAAGGCGGTGTCGGCGCTGATGACCGAGCTCCTCACCCACGACGATTCGAAGAACGGCAACTACAAGCGCGGCTTCGCGATCGGCATCGCGATGGAGGGCCGCATGGGCGGCGGCAGCGCGCGGAACGCCGATGGCACGTACAAGAGCGGCGACGGCTGGGGCTGGTCGATCATGAAGCCGTTCCAGACCCAGGACGCCAAGACCCAGGCGTACGTCAGCCCGACCATCCCCGGGTTCTGGACGCTCGCGGTGCCGAGCGCCGACGGCAAGCGCTGGGAGCCGAAGTGCTCGCCGCGGTTCACCAAGGGAGACCCGAACGCGGCCCCCGGCTTCGAGGTGCTGTGCCGGCCGACGCTCGGCTTCGTCGATCTCCCGGACACGACGCCCGAGGGCAAGATCACGAACAGCCGCCGCGAGGCGACCAACCTGTTAATCGAGCACAAGCTCAAGGCGATGACCGAGCACATGCCGCTCCAGGATCCACGGCGCGACGTCGGCGAGGAGAACGGGATGACCTGCTCGCAGTGCCACATCCGTAACTTCGGCATGCACGACTACGCGGATCTCGCCGCGACCGATCCGAGCCAGGGCACGCCCAAGACGCTCAACCACAAGATCACGACGCTCAACTTCCAGATCATCCCCGACACCCACTGGGAGGAGTTCACCCTCGAGTTCCTCAAGCACCAGGAGTGCCGCGCGAAAGAAAACTTCGAGGCCGCCCTCGGAGCCGCTTCGCACAAGGGCCTGACCTGTAAACTGAAACCGTAACGTGGCGGCCGCGAAACCAGAGAAGCAGAAGCTCCCGGTCATCACGACCGCGGATGGCGAGAAGAAGCCGCCCACGGGCAAGGCCGCGAAGGCGAAGGCCGGCGGATGGGCGGCGTTCACCGACGGTGGCTCCGCCCCCAAGCTGGTGATCGCGGCGCGCGTCGTCATGGTGCTCGCGCTCGCGTTGACGATCCCGATGATCCTCGGACTCGCGGCTCAGCCGACGGTGACCGGCAACCGGATCCTGTGGACGGTGCTGATCGCGCTGCTGCCGTTCTTCTGGATGACGTTCGGCTTTCACCTGTGGCGGCGGATCTGCCCGCTCGCGGTGGTGGCGCAGGTCGGGCGCCTGGTCGGGCGACCGGGCACGCGGAAGATGGGCGATTGGATGAATCGCAACTACATCCTCGTCCAGCTCGGCCTCCTGGTCATCGCGCTGTCGATGCGGCTCCTCGCCACCAACGGCAGCCCGGTGTGGCTGTCGGTGTTCCTCGCCGTCGTGGTGCTCGTCGCGCTCGCGACGAGCTTCGTGTTCGGCGGCAAGACGTGGTGCAACTTCCTCTGCCCGGTGTGGCTCGTCGAGAAGATCCACACCGAGCCGAGTGCCGCGGCGGTGGGCTCCGCCTCGGTGACGAACTCGCAGTGCTCGCCGTGCGTCGCGTGCAAGAAGCACTGTCCGGACATCGATATCGAGCAGGGCTACTGGAAGGAAGCGACCGAGCGGCCGCGCCGGATCGCGTACTTCTCGTGGCCCGGCATCGTCGTCGGGTTCTACACCTACTACTTCCTCGTCTCCCCGACCGGGTGGGATTACTACTGGAGCGGCATCTGGACGCGCGAGACGAACCAGGCGTCGTTGATGTTCTCGCCCGGGTTCACGTTCCTCCCGCAGATCCCACGCCTCGTCGCGGCGCCCCTCACGCTGATCGTGTTCGGCGCGGTGAGCTACCTGGGGTTCGCCCTGATCGAGGCCGTGATCAAGGCGCGGCGGCTCGGGAGCCTTCCCAAGGATGCGACCGACGACCAGAAGTCCGCGCTCACCAGCCGCGTGCGCCACGGCATGCTGGCGTTCTGCGGGCTCATCGCGTTCAACGCGTTCTACCTGTTCGCCGGCCAGCCGACGCTCCAGCACGCCCCCGCGTGGATCGTCACCGGCTGGGGCCTGCTCGTCGTGTTCGCGTCGACCACGATGTTCGTGCGCCGGCTCGTCCGCACCGAGGATCAGTACGTCCACGAGAAGTTCGCGCAGAAGATCCTCAAGAAGTGGGAGTGGGGCGACGCGCCGCCGTCCGACGATCTCAAGGACATCTACCTGCTCCACACCGAGCGCACCAAGCAGCGCGAGGCGCGCCTGCGCGCGTACAAGGAGACCGTCCGCGAGATGGTGGCCGATGGCCTGGTCACGCGGAACGAGCTCGTCATCCTCGACAGCCTGCGCGCCCAGCTCGGCATCTCCGACAAGGATCACGCCAAGGTCGTCGGCGAGCTGTCGTCGGAGGAGCGCCAGCTGTTCGATCCGAAGTACCAGGGCTCCGTCGAGACCCGGCTCGCGCGCGAGCAGTTCCGCAAGGATCTCGAGCGCATCGTGGTCGACGCCGCGCGCAAGGGCAACGCGCCCACGCAGGCGACGCTCGAGCAGCTGCGCACCGAGCGCGGCGTGTCTGAGGACGAGGAGGCCGCGGAGCTGGCGTCGATCCTCGCGCCGGGCGGACCGATCGCCGCCATTTTCGAGGCCGAGCTCGCCGAGCTGGCCAAGCACGTCGCCGCCGCGGAGGCGACCAACGTCGATGGCCAGGCGCCCCGCAACGAGCTCGAGAAGGGTGGCCTCGTCAACGACTCGGCGAGCCTCGCCCTGCTCCGTCACCTCGTGCGCCGCCGCGCGCACCACCACGCGGTCGCCGCGCTCGGGGTGCTCGCCGTCATGACCAAGCGCCCCGAGGTCGAGCAGGTGCGCGCGCAGGCCGCGGCGCAGCGCCGGATGATCCGGCTGCAGACCCTCGACATGCTCGGCGGCGTCGACCCCGCGCTGCGCGTGCCGCTGGTCGACGCGGTCACGCGCCTCGCGCGCGGCGAGAAGACCGAGCTCACCGCCGCGCCGATCCTCGCGATCGCCAACGACAGCTCGCGCTACGTGCGCGCGGCCGCGGCGATCCTGCTGTCGCGCTTCGACGACGACGCGTCGCGCGCGCGGCTGCTCGTGCTCGTCGAGGATCCGGACAGCGTCGTCCGTGAGGCCGCGGTCCGGTCGATGGGCGCCAAGAGCCGGCTGACCCGCGACCTGCTGACCAAGATCCTGAGCGACCCCGATCCGCTGGTGCGGCACGCGGCGGTCCGCGCGGTCTCGGGCGGGACGTCGTCGGAGATGCCGGCGCTCGACCCGGCCATGCTCGCGCAGACGACCAAGGGCGTCGGTACGCCCGGCGTGTACGCCACGCTCGACGCCAACGCGGCGATGGCGTCGCTCACCGTCATCGAGAAGATGATGTCCTCAACGCGCTCGGCGCCGGCGCGAGCATCGGCGAGATGGCCGTGCTCGACGCCGCGCCGCGCTCGGCGACCGGGCGCGCGCTCGAGCGCACCCGGACGCTCCGCGTGCCCGGCGAAGGGTTCAAGCGCGTGATGTCCGAGCGTCCCGAGATGAGCGAGGCGATCGTCGCCGAGCTCGTGCGCCGCATGCGCGGGATGATGCAGGCCGGGCAGCCCGGTGCGCCGCAGCTGTCGAGCGCGGCCATCGTGATCCCGAAATAGGAGGCGGCCGATGACGACGAACAGGATCGACCTGCTGGGAGACGTCGACGAGCAAGGCCGCGACGCGACCTACGAGCCGACCAGCCCGTGGTGGTTGTCGGGAACGCCGCTCGAGGCGGAGCACCACCGGCTGATGCGCCGACGTCCGGTCTCGATCCCGTGGAGCGCGACCACCGCTGGCGCGTTGACCGACGCGGCGCGCGCGCGGCTCGCGGGTACGTGGATGCGCCGGAGCGAGGCCGAGTACCTCGCGATCACGACGTTCTCGGTGCTCGCGATCGATCTCGTCGCCGCGAACGCGCCGGCCGACGTGATCTCGCTGTGCCTGCGCGCCGGCATCGACGAGGTCCGCCACGCCGAGATGTGCATCCGCATGGCCGAGATCTATTCCGGCAAGCGTCAGCTGCCGCCCCCGGGGATGAGCTCGCTGCCGGACGACCCGTCGCGCCCGAAGCTGCACCAGGCGCTCGCGAACACGATGCTCGTGTCGTGCGTGTCGGAGACCTACGCGACCACCGTGCTGTCGGCGACGCGCGACCTGACGACCGATCCGACCGCGCAGGCGGTGCTCACCTCGATCTACTCCGACGAGGTCATGCATGCGCGGCTCGGCTGGTCGTACCTGCGCCACGCGATCGAGATCGGCGGGGCCGGCGTGATCGAGGCGGCCGCACAGATGCTGCCGATCGCGCTGCGCGGCGTCGCCAACGTCGTCGAGCGCGAGCGCCCGGTCGGCGAGGTCACCGACGCCGTGCGCGCCCACGGGTTGATGACGCCCGCCGAGGAGCGCGTGATCTATTCGAGCTGCGTGCGCGAGGTGCTCGTCCCGGGCTTCGAGGCCCTCGGCATCCCCGTCGGGACCTCGGTCGCCGATTATGGAGACGTATGGGCCCACGCATCCTGACCCTGGGCCTCGTGCTCGCCGGCTGCGCGTCCACGGCGACGCCGGTGCCCACGCCGGTGCCCACGCCGGTGACCTCCACGCCGACGCCGCACCCAGCCACGCCCACGCCGATCGCGCCCACCCCGACGCTCGAGGCGCGGGTGGTCGCGGACTTCGAGCACGCGGTGCTCGACAGCAAGGAGGCGTTCCAGGCGCTGTTCGACTTCGGCGCTGTCGGCGAGGTCGAGATCCTGCTGCACCGCTACGATCTCGCCGTGCGCATGCCGGAGCTGCCCATCGACGTGAAGCAGCGCTTCGCGGCGGAGGACGGCACGCCCTACCCCGCGGCCCGCGAGCGTCGCAACGTCGGCAACTTCTATCCGATCCTCGCGCAGCGCACGGTCGGCGCGGGCGGCTGCGTCGCGGGCAAGCCGCGCTCGCAGTACACCCGATACCTGTATCGATCGTTCGATCTGCTGCCGCCTGGGACGCCCGCGGGCTACGAGGGGCTCCGCCTACACGTCAACGCGATGTTCGACCAGGGTGGCACGGTCAGCTTCACGTGCAAGGGCGAGGGTGGGTTGACCGTCGTCTACACGAAGCGCGACAACCCGCGCGGCTACGACCTCATCACGATCTACGACGACTGAGGGGCGTCGAGCTCGACGACGAACCGCGCCCCCGGCGCGTTCTGCTCGACCCGGATCGTGCCCCCCATCGCCTCGACCTGCGACTTCACGATCGCGAGCCCGAGCCCCGATCCGCCGCGATCACTCGAGCGGCCCGCATCGAGCCGGTAGAACCGTTCGAACACGCGCTCCTCGTGCCCGACCGGGATGCCCGGGCCGCGATCCGTGACGGTCAGCTGGATCCGGTGAGGCGTGCCCGGCATCGGCGCCGCGGCGACGACGACCTTCGTCCTGGCGTACTTCACCGCGTTGTCGACCAGGTTCTGGATCACGTGATCCAGCCCGTCGCGGGTGCCGAGCACCGCGAGCTCGGGCGCGATCGCGATCTCGATGTCCGCCGTCGGGATCGCGCCGCGCGTGGTCCTGGCCGCATCGAGGGCGCAGGTCGCGAGCGACACGACGATGCGCTCGCCGACCGCGCGATCGCGCGCCTCCAGGGTGTCGAGCACGAGCAGATCCGAGACCAGGCTGGAGATGCGCTGCGCGTTGCGATGGATGGTCTGGAGGAACTCGCGCGACGTCTCGGCGTCGATCGTCGTCCCCGCGCCGAGCAGCGTCTCGGCATAGCCCGAGATCGAGGTGACCGGCGTGCGGAGCTCGTGGGCGACGTTCGACAGGAACTCGCGGCGCACGTCCTCCAGCGCGCGCA
>JAPLLF010000038.1 GCA_026387715.1 Pseudomonadota bacterium | reverse complement strand
CGCTCGCCGGGGTCGGCGCCACCGTCACGTTGTCGTATCGCGGCGACGGCTTCAAGCGCTGCAAGCAGGGCAACCAGAAGCGGCTGGCGGACATGCTGGCCGCCCAGCAGCTCGCGGTGCTGCTCGAGTCCAACGTCCAGGAGTTCACCGCCGACGAGGTCCGCATCAAGCTCGCCGACGGCAGCCAGACGACGATCCCCAACCAGCGCGCGTTCGTGCTGATCGGCGCCGACACCCCGGTCACCTGGCTCGAGGCCAACAACGTGCGGTTCGTCGAGCGCCCGCACCTCTACGCGCTCGGCTCCAGCGAGGACGTCGTCCGGCGGATCCTCCCCGAGGTCGTGGCGTGCACGCGCGATCCCGTCGAGGCGATCGCGATGATCCGCGGCCAGCAGGCGCAGAAGAAGCGGCGCGTCCGCGAGGTCGTCGACTCGATCCGTGGCGAGCTCCAGGACGTCGTCACCAGCGTCAGCGTCGCGTTCCGGCTGTCCGATCTCGAGACGCCCCCGCCGCGGCGTCACGGTCGGGCCCGCACCCCGCTGCCGGGCATCCACCACACCAGGACGGGCAAGACCGGCTCCGGTCACACCGGCAGCTTCGCCACGCTGACGCGCCTCGAGGCCGAGGCCGAACGCACGCGCACGGCGACGGCGCTCACCCAGTACAACCAGAAGAAGGACGTGTTCGACGAGCGCACCGGGATCGACGGGCGCGCGCTGCGCCCGCGCGTCCACCACGTCGATCCCGACGTCGACTCCGACCTCGACAACGCGTTCGCGCGGGCGACCAGGACCCGGACGTCCGCGGTCCGCCTCCCGAACCCCCAGATCGCCTCGGACCTCGAGCAGGCCTTCGATCGGGCGACGCGGCCACGACCACCCGCCACGCCCCGGATCGCGAAGCCAGCGCCCCCCAAGCGCGCCGACGCCCCGAACCCGTTCGACGACGACCCGACGGACGCGACCGTGAGCGATCGCGAACGTCCATGAAGTCCGCCGCCAAACATTGGTACGATGGCGTGCCAGTCATGAAGTACACCGTCGTCGTCCCGCTCCTGCCCTTGCTCCTGCTCGGTGGGTGCCGGCAGATCTTCGGCCTCGACGATCCGTTACCCGGGGATCTGGACGGTGGCGACCCCTGCTCGACCCGGGACTACACCGCCGACGCCACGTTCGTGGTGGCCGCGGCGTGCCCGACGTTCGTCGTCGAGGCGTATGGCGCTGGCGGCGCAGGCGGCACGCGCGGCTCGTCGGGCGCGTCGGCCGGGTCGGGTGGCAACGGCGGGGTCGCGACCAGGCAGTTCACCAACCTGACTCCCGGGACGATGTTCGCGATCGCGATCGGGGCTGGCGGCGCGTGCGAGTCGACCGCTCCGGCGCAGGGCGGCTACCAGGGTGGCGGCGGTGGCACCTCGGGTGGTCGCGGCGGCACCGGGCAAGGCTCGCCGAGCCCCGCGGGGGGCAACGGTGGCGATCCAGCCGCCACGGCCAGCCCGGGTGGCGGTGGTGGTCACGGTGGCTACGGCGGTGGCGGCGGCGGTGGTGGGGGCGACAGCGCACGCGGCCATGGCGGAGGCGGCGCGACCACGTTTCGCGCCATCGCGCCCCCCGAAGACTTCGTGGTCGCTGGCGGCGGCGGTGGTGCGGGCGCCGCCGATCAAGACGGTGATACCGGCGGCGACGGTGGCGC
>JAPLLF010000166.1 GCA_026387715.1 Pseudomonadota bacterium | reverse complement strand
ACGCGCTGGTATCGCACCATCGCGGGCGAGCGGGGCACGACCTTCGAGGCGTGTCGCGCGTTCGGGGTCGTGCTCAAGGGCGAGCCCGGCAAGCCCAACAACACGCACGTGGTCCCCAAGCGCTGCGACGATCCGATGGCGTGTCGCAAGTGACGAACCCGCGCACTTCGCGTTGCTCGCGCCGACCCCGTGCGCGACATTCGTCGGGCATGCGCCGCCTGCTGTTCCTGGTGATGGTCTGCGCTTCGCTGCCGGCGAGCGCGCAACCGACGCCTCCCACGCCGCTCTCACCGACCGCGGCAGAGGCCGATCGCCTGTTCGAGGAGGGGCGCGCGCTCGCGAAGGCGGGCGACCACGCGGCCGCGTGCGATCGGTTCGCCCGGAGCCTCGAGCTCGATCACTCGATCGGGACCGAGCTCAACCTCGCCGACTGCCACGAGAAGCTCGGCCACCGTCGCGAGGCGTGGCGGCTGTTCACCTCGGCCGCCACCGCCTCGGCCAAGAGCGCCGATGCCAAGCGCACCCAGTTCGCGCGCGAGCGCGCCGCCGCCGTGGCCGCGCTCCTGACCACCGTCGTCGTCAAGGTCGTGCGCCCCACGGTCGGGCTCGCGATCACGATCGGCGGCCACCCGGTGGAGCCGGGGCCGGAGATCATCGACCTCGAGGAGCCCGGGCCGATCGAGGTGATCGCCACCCTGCCCAAGCACCCGCCGCACCGAACGACGATCGAGGGCGTCGCGGGCACCACGATCCACGTCGAGATCCCGGTGTTCCCCGAGCTCGTGGCCGAGGGGGACCCGCCTCCGCCCAGCATCGAGCAGCGACAACGGAGCCGCGTGCACCTCGCGTGGGGGCTTGCCGCGGGTGGGGCCGCGACCAGCCTCGTTGCGACCGTGCTCTCGTTCAAGGGGCGCGCTGACTACGACACCACCGCGGAGAGTGGACACTGCGCGATGGTGACCGGCGGGATCCGCTGCGATGCCACCGGGCGTAGCGACATCTCGTCCGCGCAGCGCCTCGCCGACGTCGGCACGGTGTTCGCGATCTCCGCGGGCGCGCTGCTCGTCGGCGCCGCGATCGTCTACTACACGAGCCCGTTCGAGCGGGTGACGCCGATCGTCGTGCGCGACGGCGGCGTCACGGGCCTCGCCGTGCGCGCGCGCTTCTGATCGTTCGATCGTCGCGCGAGGTCAGTGATAGCGCCACTGGACGCGCACGAACGACGTGACCGTGTACACGGCCGGCCACGCGGTCGAGCCCGCGATCGTCGTCGACGTCGTGTCGCGGTAACCGACGTGCGCGTCGGCGACGACGATCCACTCGCGGCCGACGCGCCAGCTCGCGAGCGCGCCGACCTGCGCCGCCGTCGTCTTGCTCGTGGAGAAGCACGCGAACACGTCGAGCGCGTTCATGCAGGTGGTCATGCCTCCGTTCGAGCCGACGCTGGAGAACCGCGACCCCGTGAGATCCAGCTCGAGCGCGCCGCGCTCGTTGCCGAACGCACGGCTGGCGGCGAGCCGCACGGTCGTCGCGCGCGCGCGGTTCGGGAGGTCGTCGCCGATCGGGTACGTCAGCGTGCCGGCGAGCGAGGCGCGGAGTCCGGCGATGGAGCGGCGATCGAGGAGCGCGAACGTCGCGTCGGCGGACCGCGCGCCCGGGAAGTCGACGGTGCCGGAGCCATCGGCCAGCGGCACCGAGATCGTCGGACGGCGATGCACGCCACCCGACGCCGACAGCTCGAATCGCTGGTGGGCGAGCGCGAGGCTGGCGCCGGCGCGGGCCTGATCCTGCGACACGCGGATCACCGCGAGGTCGTTCTGGAGGATCCCGGCGGTGGTCGGATCGGGATCGGCGAGCAGGTTCCGCGCCGCGATCTGCAGCACGTCGATCCCGACGTGGTGGACCGACGCCGTGAGCTGGAGATCCGCGACGGGCCGCACGTCGAGCCCGACGCTGCCGTTGGTGAGCGCGACCTTGTTCTGGCCGGCGACGTCGAGCAGCGCGAAGTGATAGAGATCGACGACGCGGCTCGGCTGCCAGTAGCCGCTCGCGGTGGTGAACACCCGCGACGCCTCGTCCGACGTCGCGGTCGGCACGTCCTGCGCGACGTAGACGCCGGCGACGCCGACGTCGCCATGGTAGTTCGGCGTGCCGTAGCTGACCCCGAGCCCGCCGGTCAGCGGCAGGAGACGCGCGCCGGAGACCCCGGCCACCTGGCTGCGCGGATAGTCGGTGGCGAGCGAGCGCGAGCCGAGCACCGGGGACAACCCCGCGAACACCGTCACGCCGAGCACGCTCGCGAGCCGCTGGTGGAACGCGACGCCGTCGACCTTCGTCGCCCCGACGCTGTCGATGAACTGCCGACCGATCGTGACCGAGGTGCCCGCGCCGCCGAGGCGATAGGCCAGCGTGCGGAGGTCGTACTCGGCGCCCCCGTCGACCCCGGACTGGAACCGCTGGCTCGTCGTCTGGCGGACGCGGCCGTCGAGCGCGAACCCGCCGTCGGTCAACTCGACGCGCAGGTCGCCGAAGTAGCGCTTGACCGTGCTCGCGTTGTCCTGCGCCGCGCCCTGATCGATCAGCGGCGGCGCGTCGCTGCCGGTCTCGCGATACAAGAAGCTCGACAGCGACAGCCGCAGGTCGAGATCGGTCGGGGTCGGCGCGGTCGCCTCGACCGCGGTCTCCGACGGCGGGGGTGGCACGTCCGCGTGTGCGGACCTCACCAGCACCAGCGTGCCGCCGAGCGAGAGGAGGGCGAGGCGAGCTAGCGACATATCGTTTGCTGTCCGCCTGCCGTCGCCGGGATCCAGCTCGACGGGTTGTGGCAGTTGCCGCAGTCGATGAGGCCGCGGTGATCGGGTTGCCGCACCCGTAGCGCGTCGGGGCGGTGGCAGCTCACGCACAGCGGGGACACCGCGGTGTAGTTGCCGGATTTGTGGCAGTCGGCGCACGGCAAGGTGACGTGCAGGCCCTTGAGGTTGCAACTCGTCGACGCGTGATCGAACCGGGCCGGCGTGAACGATCGCTGCCCGTGGCAATCCCCGCAGCGCGGCGACAGCGTGTTCTTGTGGACGTCGTCCTTGCGGTGACAGGTGATGCACAGGTTGCCCGAGCCGCGCAGCTTCTCGCCGCTCGGGTGGCACTTCGCGCACGCCAGCTGATCGTGCGCGCCGGTCAGCGAGAAGTCGCCGACGTCGTGCTGCGCCGAGATGTCGGTGAACGAGCGCGACGAGTGGCAGCGCTCGCACGCGGTGCCGTAGCGACCCTTGTGGATCGCCGGCTCGGCGTGACAGCCGACGCAGTCGCTCCGCACCGGCTTGAACGTCACCGACTTGTGGCAGGCGGCGCACAGCAGCGGCGTGTGCTTGCCGTCGATCTTGAAGGTCGCGTCGCGGTTGTGCTGGAACCGCAGCGACTTGTCCTCGCCGTGGCAGCGCTCGCACTGCGTGCCGAGCTTGCCCTGGTGGACGTCGTCCTTCTGGTGGCATCCAGCGGAGCCACACGTCGTCGGCGTGCCCTGATACGCGCGGCTCGGGTGACACGCGGCGCAGTCCGAGACGGCGACGTGCTTGCCCTTGAGCGGCCACTTCGTGTCGGCCGTGTGATCGAAGCGCACCGCCGGCCACTTCCCCGGCTCGTGACAGCGCGAGCACTCCTGCCCGAGCGAGCCCTTGTGGAGCGAGTCCTCGTGGCACGACACGCCGCACTCGCGCGGTGTGCCCTCGTAGACGTCGTTGACGTGGCAGAGCGTGCACTTGACGTTGGCGTGCCCGTTGCGCAGCGGGAACTTCGACGTCTCACCGTGATAGACCTCGAGCGCGTCCTTGCGCATCGTCTTGGTGCCGCCCTCCTGGTGACAGGTCAGGCACTCGTTGTTCTTGTACTGACCGCCGTGCGCCACCTTGTGACGGTGGCAGCTCATGCAGCCGTTCTTGATCTCGAACTTCTCGAAGTCCGAGGGTGACTTGCCGCGGTGACAGTCTCGACACTTCACCGTCGTGTGCTTCGCGGTCAGCGCGAACCCGGTGTTGGCGCTGTGGTTGAACGTGATCGGGCCCTTCCACGCCTTCTGCGTGTGGCACGTGGTGCACGCCGGGAGCTTCGCGAACCGCGTGCCGTGCTTGTTGTCCTTGGCGTGGCAGTTCTCGCAGCCCGGCGCGGGCTTGACCTTCGCGAGCGCCTTGGTGTGGCACGTGGCGCACGCGAGCTGCGCGTGCTTGCCGATCAGCGCATAGCCCGCGTCCTTCTTGTGATCGAAGCGGACCTCGCGCAGCGACTTGAGCGCCGCGGAGTGGCACGTCTGGCACTTCTTGGTGCCGAACAGCTGCCCGTCGTGCGGGCTCGCGTGGCACTGGACGCAGTCGCCGGTGCCCGTGAACGCGGCGAGCTTGAACGCCGCCTTGGCGTGGCACTTCGAGCAGGCGACGTCGGCGTGCGAGCCCTCGAGCGGCATGGCGGCCTGCCCCGCGTCGTTGTGGTTGAAGTCGAGCTTGGCCTTCTGCGGCTTCCACAGCGACTCGGAGTGACAGCGGTCGCACTTCATCATCGCCGGCCGGATCGCGCCGTGCGGCTGATCCTTGCTGTGGCAGCTGCCGCAGGTGCGATCGGTGTTGAGGTACGTCCGGAGGCCCTGCTTGTCGACGGACTTGTGGCACTGCGTGCACTTCATCTTGGCGTGCTTGCCGACGAGCTCCCAGCCGGCGAGCTTGTGATCGAACGCGGCCTCACCGCCGATCGCGCGCCACCCCATGAGGTCGAACCGGCGACCGCGATGCTCCTGGTGACACAGCTTGCACTCGACGCCCTTGACCTTGACCGAGACGTGAAAGCCCTGCCCGCTGGCGATCCGCTGCTTGAGATCGCCGTGGTCGTGGCACGCGAGGCACTTGTTCGCCGAGATCGAGTTGTCGGGCTCGTGGCAGGTCGAGCACTGATCCTTGGTGTCGAGCGCGGCGTGGCTCGCCGCGAGCTCGCCCGGCGACGACTTGAGGAAGTCATCGGCGTCCGCGCGCGACGTGAACGCGAGGACCGCGAGGACCGAGACGACGAACGAGACGACGAACGTCGAGCGCGCCGCGCGGGATCGAGGGCTAGAGCTCCGCACCGATGCCCAGCTGGACGAACTGTCCGGTGTCGACGCGTCGCGCGCTCGTCACGCCGGGCTGGCGGATCGACATCCCGGTCCACGCGGTCGTCGTGCGCCCGAGGGTGTAATCGCCGAACAGCGCCCAACGCGGCGTGAGCGCGAACCGGAGCGTCATCCCTCCCCACGCCCCGTGGGTCGTGCTCGCGGTGCCATCCTCGAGCCCGGGCGTCTGCGCGCGCGCTCCGAACGCGAGCACGTCGAGCCGGAGCGCCGCGCTGAACGGCGAGGTCGGCGGCACGACGTCGACGCGCGCGCCGGCCACGAGGCCGAGCAGGCGCTCGCGCGGCAACAGCCCCGCGTTGTCGACGTCGCGTGGCAGGAACGCGTCGTAGTGCCCCGCGACCCGGACGGCGATCGCGAACACGTCGGAGGCGCGGACGCCGAACCGCCCACCGAGCTCGGTGGCGAGCGTGCGAAACGGGATCTTGCCGGGCGCCGAGGTCGGGCCTGGATAGTCGAGCCCTGGCGAGGCCATCGCGGCCTGCACGGTCCCGTCGACCGCCGCGAACCAGCGCGCGCCGAGCCCGATCGTCGACATCACGCGCAGCTCGGTCGCGACCGCATCAGCGTCGACCAGGTAGTTGGTGAGGCCGCCGTCGGCGTTCGACGTCAGGTCCATCCCGAGCGAGCGGTAGCCCACCCCGGCCTCGATCCGCAGGGCATGGGCGGCGGGCGGGCGGCGCCGGAACGTCGAGCCCGTCGGGACACCCTTGACGTCTTCCGTCACCAAGGTCACCGCCGACGCGCTGTCGGCGACCGTCCCCCGTGCGATCCATCCCTCCATCGATCCCACGGCGGCGCGCCCATGCACCCACCCCGGGTGGGTGGCGGCGTCGAGCACCGCGATGCGGGTCCCGCGCGCGAGGTCACCGACCCGGGCGCCGTCGGCGGCGGGCGTCGCGCGCACCACCGTGGTCGGCGCGATCACCTCGACGAACAGCTCGCTGACCTTGGGCTCGCCGGCGGTGCCGCCGGTCCGGATCGCACCCCAGGTCGTGGCCACCGGCGTTCCCGGGGGCGCGGTGGGTTCGGTGACCGTCGTTCGCGTGAGGTATCCCTCGGCGTTGTTGGCGCGGACGAGCAGCCAGCGACCTTCCTCGCGGATCACCTCGACCGTGGTCCCCGCGGGGAGCGCGACGACCGCCAGGGACTTCTCACCTGGGCGCTTCCGCAACGTGACCGCGACCGTCGTCTGGCGCGTCTCCGCGATGGCCTCCACCGTGCTCGCGAGCAGCACGAGACAGATCCACCAGGTCCTGCGCATCGAACGGCTGCTCCCAAGCAGATCCCAGTCCAGGTCACACGGCCTTCGAGACACGCTGGAATCCTACGTGAAGGATGCTGTGCGTCCCAACTTGCGTCGTGTTGCGCAGGTTTCGTACAGCTTTGCGTCCTGACATCGTACACTTCGAGCCGAGCCGTCGAGGAATGCATGTTGCAACCCACCGCCGGGTGCGCCGTTTCGCGTTCTCGCTGATCACGTCGCTGATCACGCCGGCTTGTAGCGGCGTGCTCCAGGAGAAGATCGGCAACTCCGATGTCGACGCCTCCGTGGTGACGACGATTCCGCCGCCGGCGTGTACGGCGCCGGTCACGCCGGCGGAGAGCGGCGCGTGCCTCGGGGGAGGGCTGCCGGGGGATGACTGCGCCATGTGCCATCACCAGGGTGGGACGGCGACGCCCTTCGTGTTCTCCGGCACGCTCTACGACAAGACCGGCACGACCCCACAGGGGGGCGCCACCATCGTGCTGCAGGATGCCAGCGGCAACGTGGCCACCGCGGTCTCGCATCCCCAGAACGGCAACTTCTACGTCCTCGACGGCTTCGTGACCTATCCAGCGAAGGCGTTCGTCACGCTCTGCCCGGACGTCCTCTCCATGGTGAACCCGGTCGACGAGGCCACCGGCGCGAACTGTAATACCGCGGGTTGTCACACCACGGGCTTTCGCGTTCATCTCTAGGGGGTCATGTCGTCCGCCTCCAGTCCTGTCGCGTCTCCCGCCGGTGGCGCGCCCCCGCCGCCCCCGCCCGACGTCGGCAAGCTGCGCACGCTCGCACTCTTCGGTGGGGCCGGTGGGGTGCCCGGTGAGGCACCCGACGCCGCGCTCCGCGCGATCGAGCAGCATCTGCACGCGGGCACCGCCCGCTGGCTGACGCTCGCGCGCGACACCCTCATCGACGTGCCCGACGACCTGACGCCCGCGGTGTGCCTCGTGATCCGGGGGCAGGTCTCGCTCGGCGTGTTCGATCTGGCGTCGCTGCAGGCGCGCGGCCCACAGCAACGCGACGCGGCCCAGGGCGAGAAGGGTGAGAAGGGCGAGAAGACCACGCTGATGCCGCCGGGACCGCTCGCCCGGACGAGCAAGCACAACCTCGCGATGTTCGGCGCCGGCGAGGCGTTCAACCTCGGCGCGTTGCCCCCGACCGACGACGATCGCATCGCGGCGTTCACGCTCGGCGGCGTCGAGGTCCTGCTGCTCGGGACCGCGGCGATGGCGGCGATCGCGCAGACCGCCCCGATGGTCGAGCGCGCGCTCGGCGCGACGATCGCGGCGACCACCGCGCGGCTGCGCTCGGTGACCGGCGTCAAGCGCGAGATCCTCGACTTCTACATCCGCAACGGGATCTCGGTCGCGGGGCCGACGGTGCGCGTCCGCCAGCTCGATCTCTGCATCGACTGCAAGCAGTGCGAGGACGCGTGCGAGGATCGCCACGGGGCGCAGCGGCTCACGCTCGGAGGCTACGAGCTCGGCCTGCTCGACTTCGTGTACACGTGTCGAACCTGCGAGGACGCGCGCTGCCTGTCGCCGTGCGAGCACGACGCGATCAAGCGCGACGCGAAGACCGGCGAGATCAAGATCGTCGAGGATCGCTGCATCGGCTGCAGCCTGTGCGCGCTGTCGTGTCCGTACGGCGCGATCAACATGATCAACGTCGCCGAGCCAGAGATGCCGAGCTTCCAGCCGAGCTTCAAGGCGCGGCTCGAGAAGGGCCACAAGCTGGCGTTCGGGCCGGGCAAGGGGCGCAAGGCGCTCGCCCGCCGGATCGCCAACAAGTGCGATCACTGCGCGGGCTACGCCGATCAGGCGTGCGTGTCCGCGTGCCCCACCGGCTCGCTGATCGAGATCGCCCCCGCGGTCCTGTTCCAGGAGCGTGGCGAGCCCGAGCAGGTGAGCCGCAAGCGCAAGCGCCTCCGCGTGCTCCCGGCCCAGCCGTTCCTCGAGCGGCTGGGCGTGCACGACTCGGGCGAGGCGCGCGTGCGCACGCGCAAGCTCGGCCGCCTGCTATGGGTGCTCGGGCTCGGCTCCTTCCTCGCGGTGTTCGCCGAGGTCTTGCTGCGCTGGTTTCAGCCGACGATGTCGGTGAGCTACCGGCTGCTGCTCCTCGACGGGCTGTCGCCCGATCTCGCCGCGATGAACGTCAGCTTCCTCGCCGGCACCAAGCTCGCGGTGACCTGCGGGTACCTCGGCACCGCGCTGATGGTGCTGTCGATGGCCTACGTGCTCCAGCGTCGGTTCGGATGGTTTCACAAGACCGCCACCAACCAGTTCTGGCTCGACGTCCACCTGATGACGGGCTTCGTCGGCCCGCTGTTCATCGTGCTGCACTCCGCGATGCGCCTCACGACGTGGGTGTCGATCCCGTTCTGGAGCATGGTCGTCGTCGTGGTCTCCGGGATCATCGGGCGCTACCTCTACACGCTGGTGCCGCTGCTCACCAGCCGGCACGATCTCGAGATCCTCGACCACCGGCGCACGATCACCGAGCTCGCCGCCTCGTATCCCGTGGCGGGCGACTACGCGTACCAGCTGATGGAGCGCGAGGCCGCGCGCTCGGAGCGCTCGTGGGAGATCGGCCTCGTCCCGCTGCTCGTCTGGGTGATGTTCGACGACCTGCGCCGCGTGTGGACGCGCGGGCGCGATCGCCGCGCGCTCAAGCGGCTCGCGCCCCGCAAGATCGCCAACGAGATCGCCCGGCGGATCGATCGGGTGGTGTTCTTCGAGCGGCGCAAGGAGCTCGCCCCCCGCAGCAAGGCGATGCTCAAGTCGTGGAAGCGCGTCCACATCCCGTTCTCGGTCGTCCTGCTCGTCACGATGATCCTCCACATCGTGATCGCGCTCGGCATGGCCTGATCAGGAGACGATCAGGAGACGATCAGGCGACGATCAGTTCGTGTAGATCCACGCGTCGGCGCCGTTGGTCGTCGTGAGGATCACGAGCGTGTCGCCCTGGAGCGTCGGCGACAGCATCTGCCATGCCTGCGCGAACGTGTCGGCCGACTGCGCGTCGGCCGCCTGGACCGCGAGGAACTGCTTGTCCCACCGATCGGCGGCCGACACGCTCGCGGTCGACAGCGGGATGTCACCCAGCTTCTTCGTGAGCAGCGCCGTCGCGGCGGTCAGCGTGTACGGCGTCCCGAGGGGATAGGTGAACGCGCGCGTCACGCTCACGCCGATCTTGTGACCGCGCAGCGCGATCTCGAGGTCGGTCTTCTTGCTGACGGTGTCGTAGACGATCTCGGTCTCGGACTTGAGGAACGTCGCGCCGTCGCAGCGCTCGAGCTCCTCGTACGCGAAGATCTCCGAGAGCCCCGAGCTGCCGCCCGCGTTCGGCGTCGCGGCGAGGTGCACGCCGCCGGTCGTCAGCGCGCCGCGATCCGCGGGATCGACGAACGCGCGCATGAAGTCGAAGTCCACCCGGATCAGCCGCGGCGTCGTGCCGGTGAGATCGGCGTCGAGGATCATCCCGCAGCCGACCCCGGACAGCGTCCCGAAGCCCGAGACCTGCGCGTCGGGCGCGGCGTCGATCACGCGGGCGTCGACGTCGCCTCCCGAGGCATCGGGCGTCGCGGGCTCCGTCGACTAGCATCCGATCAGCAGCGCTGCGACCACGAGTTTCATTGGTAGATCTAACCTTCTACCGTCTTGCGACGGTTGTGAGTAAGACCCCCGTTCAAACCGTGCGTGCGGATTTCCCGCACACGGCTTACCGGTG
>JAPLLF010000714.1 GCA_026387715.1 Pseudomonadota bacterium | reverse complement strand
CGTCGAGCAGCTCGACGGCGCGCAGTTCGCGTGGCCCGGCGCGATCGATCGCTTGCGAGAGCCCGCTCGGGGCGAGGCGCCCCACGTGACCGTGCTCGCGGCCCTCGATCCGGCGTGCGCGTGGGGCAGCGTGCTGCCGTGGCCGGCGCTGCGCGATCCGGGGGCTCGCCCGACGCGGCGGGTCGGCGCGTCGGCGATCCTCGTCGACGGCGCGCTCGCGGTGTGGGTCGAGCCGAAGGCCAAGCGGCTCGCGACGGCCGTCGGCCTGCCGATCGCGACGATCGAGCTCGCGCTGGCCGTGGGGTTGCCGCAGCTCGTGGTGAAGGGCAAGCGGCGCGAGCTGCTCGTCGAGACGATCGACGACCTCGCGGCGAGCGCGTCGCCGCTGGCCCCGACCCTGGTGCGGATCGGCGCGTGGGTCGACTATCGCGGGCTCGTCCTCCACGCGGTCAGGCCGTCCCTCTCGCCCCCACCCACGCGTGACGCCGGCGACGACGGCGACGACGGTGACGATCCCGACGACGATCCCGACCCCACCTGAGATCTCGGTGGCCGGCAATCCCAGTGGTCAGGAGATCGCTGTCGACGTGGAGCCTGCCGACACCAGCACGCGCCACGAGACGGGTTATCGACGGTGATGTGGTGGCGTCGAGGGCCTCCGTTACCCGTGGCTACCCGTCGGCGATACCTGCACTCCCAGGACAGCCGGCATTCCACCGGCTACGAGTTCAGCCCCTGGGACAGTCGTAACCTGTTGAAACCTCGCTCGATCGACTTGGTCCCGAGGTTGCTCAATGACTCCTCAACCAGGAGTTCTGTCATGGCCACCACCGCAGCCGCATTCGCTTCCCCCGCCGCACTCTCCCCGCTGACCAGCGAGGTCTCGACCACCCTGTCGGTGGGCGCAGGCGTGGCCTACGAGGTCTTCGCGGACGCCGTCGAGGTGCCCCGGTGGTTGCCCCTCATCCAGACCGCCAAGGTGCTCACCCGCACGCCGGACAATCGTCCGCATCGCGTGGCGTTCACCCGCAAGCTCGAGCGCGGGTCGCTCGGCTACACCCTCGAGTACGCCTACGATCCCAAGACGCTGACCGTCGCGTGGACCACGCCGGCCTCCTCGAGCGTGGTGCTGGCTGGCGAAGCGCGGTTCATCCCGCTGTCGGGACGTGCGTGCATGATGCTCTACCGACTCGTGATGGAGCTTCCGGTCGTCGACGACCTCATCGAGAGCGAGCTCGACAAGCATCCGGCGTCGCTCGTGGTCTCGGAGTTTCGCGAGCACCTTCGTCGCCTCTGTTAGTCCGCGGTCAGGCTTCTGTTAGGTGTAATATTCCTCCGGCGTGTCCACGGACGAGCCGATCCAGGCGGGTGAGCTCTCCGAGCTCGAGGCCAAGTTGACTCGTTGCATCGCGGGCATCGCGATGCACTTCCAGCCGATCGTCCATGCGAGCACGCGGGCACGCTTCGGCTACGAGGCCCTGCTCCGCTCGAGCGACAAGGGGTTGCCCCATCCCGGCGCGATCCTCGACGCCGCCGAGCGGCTCGAGCGGGTGCCGTCCCTCGGGCGCGCGGTCCGCGCGAACAGCGCGAAGGTGATCGCGGCGGCACCGCCGGAGCGCGGCGTGTGCTTCATCAACCTCCACCTGCTCGACCTGTTCGACAAGCAGCTGACGTCGCCGTTCGCGCCGCTGTCGAAGGTCGCCTCGCGCGTGATCCTCGAGATCACGGAGCGCACCTCGCTCGAGGGCCAGCTCGACCTTCGCTATCGCGTCGCCGAGCTCCGCGAGCTCGGGTTCCGGATCGCGATCGACGACCTGGGCGGCGGGCACGCCCGCATGGGCACGTTCACCCCGCTCGACACCGACTTCGTGAAGCTCGACATGTCGCTGGTGCGCGACGTCGACAAGCACCCGATGAAGCAGCGCCTGATCAAGTCGGTCACCGACCTGTGCCGTCAGCAGCACATCGGGATCATCGGCGAGGGCGTCGAGACCGAGGCCGAGGCGCGCGTGCTCGTCGACCTCGGCTGCGACCTGCTCCAGGGCTACCTGATCGCCAAGCCCGGGCCGCCGTTCATCGATCAGCTCTGATCAGTCGAGATCGAACGCGTAGAGGATGCCGCGGTTCGACATCACGAACAGGCGCCCGTCGGCGGTGATCGTCGGCTGCGCCGAGATGCCGTCCCCCGGATCGAAGTACTCGAGCGTCTCGCCGGTCTTGCGGTCCGCGATGAACAGACCGTCGCCCGCGAGCGTGTAGACGAGCAGCTCGTTCCACACCACCGGCGCCGCCGGCTCCCCGCCGCCCTTGGCTCCGACGCGCCACACGATGTTGCCGCCGAGATCGATCGCGTACGTGCCGAGGTCAGCGACGCTGACGTAGAGGATCTTGCCGTCGGTGGTGATGCCCCCGACGTTGCCGGTCGCGCTCGGCTGCGCGATGTCGAAGAACGGCACGCGCCAGCGCACGAGGCCCGTGAGCTTGTCGAGCGCGAACACGCCGCCCGACGACGACGTCGCGTACACCTTGTCGCCGAGCACGAGCGGCGTCGCGTCGACGTCGACGAACCGATCCGCCTCGGCCTTGAGCGACGTCGACCACGCGACCGACCCGGTGTCCTTGCGGAGCGCGACGAGCGTCCCGTTGGAGAACCCGGTGAAGATCAGATCGCCGTCGACCGCCACGCCCGCGTGACCGCGCAGCGTGTACTCCTCGGGAGTCTCGGTCTTGTACTGCCACTTGAACTTGCCGGTGTTCGCGTCGACCGCGACGACCTGATCGGCCTCGTTGGCGAACACGATGTTGTCCCCTGCCAGGTTCGGCGACTGCACGATCGGGCCGCGGCTCTGATAGCGCCACTTCTCGTCGCCGGTCTGCGCGTCGATCGCGAGCAGCGCGTCGTCGCCCGTCCCGACGTACAGCGTGCCACCGATCGAGATCGGCGCGCTCGCGATCGCTCCGAGCCGCTTCTTCCAGCGGACCGCACCCGTCGACGAGCGCAGCGCGTAGAACATGCCGGTCGCCGAGCCCGTGTACAGGGTGTCGGCGTAGACGGTCGGGGCCGCGAACTCCTGCGGCGTGACCTCGGTGCGCCGATCGGCGGTGGCGAACTTCCAGTGCAGCGACAGCCGGTCCTCGCCGAGCGGCTCGAAGGCCTCGGCGCTCATCGCGTTGGTGCGGCCGTGCTGGGCGCGGACGCAGCTGGTGAGACCACACAGGCCACCGAGGCCCGCGAGCGCGACGAGAAGGACGGTTCGGTTCATCATTATCCGGATGCGAGGGCTGCGAGGCGCTTCTCGATCAGGTCGGGGAGATCGGCGGTGTTCTTGCCGAGCTCCTTGGCCTTCTCGAACTGCGCCTTCGCCTCGTCGCGCTTGGTGAGGATCAGCAACATGCGACCCTGGTGGTAGTGCGCGTAGGCGGCGCGAAGGCCGTCGTCGGCAGGCTGCATCGCCTTGAACGCGTCGAGCGCGGCCTGGAACGCGGCCGTCCTGCCGTCGCCGGTGGTGGCGTCGGCCTTGGCTTCGAGCGCGAGCCCGAGACCCTCGCGACACAGCACGCCCTCGATCCCCTCCACGGCCGTGCAGGTCTTGTACTCGGTGATCGCCTCGTCGAACTTGCCGGTGTCGAACAGCAGGCCAGCCTTGAAGGCGGGGCCCGGGATCGAGGTCTCGGCCTTGGTGAGCCCGTCGAGGACCGCCGCGCTGCGCTCCTTGGTGTCGACGAACGTCGGCTTGTTCGGATCGGCGCCGGCCGAGCCGCGCAGGTCGCGGCCGGTGAGCTCGAGCACGCTGGCGAGCCCGACCGTCTCCTTCTTCTGACCGCGTTGCTTGAACGCGCGAACCCCGAACACGATCGCGGCGACCGCGGCGATCGCCGCGCCCGCGAACATGATCTTCTTGAGGTGCGGCAGCAGGCGATCGAGGAACGATTCGCCACCGATATGCACGGGCTTCGGGGGCTCCGCGGCAGCTTTGGGAACGTCGGTGTCGGCCATGACTGGGTCGGGCGGATGTAGCATCGTTGGGACCCAGATGTCACCGGAAGGGTTGCCTTCCCTGGAGCCCCGAGCGACGGTTGGGCGTGCGCCGCGCCGTGCGTCTCGACCTCCTCGCCCTCGGCGCCCTCGGGACCCTCGGTCTCGTCGCGTCGCCGGCCGTCGCGCACGCCGAGGACGAGCGCGCGCTGTCGGTCGGGTTCGGCTGGGCGACGTTCTCCACCCCCGGGGTCGCCGCCGGCAACATGGAGCCCCCTCAGCTGACCCCGGACATCGGCGGGGCGGCGTCGTTGATCTACGAGCGCGCGATCGGCTCGGACGTCGCGCTGCGCGGCGAGCTCGGGGGTGGCCTGTTCTACGGCGGTGCCCAGGACCCGAAGAAGCAGACCGCGATCTCGTACACGGGGTTGGTCGACGTCGGTGGCGTCGTCCGGTTCGACGTCCTCAAGTACGTCCCCTACGCGTTCGGCGGGATCGGTGCGATCGCATCGGCTGGTGGGCCGATCTCCACCGACCTCGATCTGGTCATCGTGATCGGGGGCGGGCTCGACGTGCTGACGAGTCGATCGCGCTCGTGGGGCATCGAGGGCAAGCTGGCGAGCTTCGGCGGTGACATCACCGTGTTCTCGCTCGGGCTTCGCGGCACCGTCCGCTGGGGCTACTTCTAGCTTCCAGCGTCCGGCTACTTGTCGTCGTGCCGATCTTTCTTCGGCTTGATGGCGATGCGGATCGGCGTACCCCGGAAGTTGTAGCGCTCGCGGAGGCGGTTGATCAGGAACCGGCGGTACGACGGCGCGAGCCCGTCGGCGCTGTTGGTCGACAGCATGAACGTCGGCGGCCGGATCATCGCCTGCGTCAGGTAGTAGATGCGGACCGCGCGCCCGTGGTGCAGCGGCGGCGGCATCTCCTCGATGACGTCGGCGAAGAACCGGTTGAGCTGCGCCGTCGGCACGCGGCGGCGATGCTCGCGGGCGACCGCCTCGACCTGATCGAGGAGCCGGTCGACGCCGTCGCCACGCTGCGCGGAGAGCAGCGCGGTCGGCGCCCACGCGAGGAAGTGGAACGTGTCCTTCATGTCCTCGCGTAGCTTCACCTTCGCGGCGTCGCCGGTGATCCGATCGCTCTTGTTGAGCGCGATCACGAGCCCGCGGCCGGCGGCTTCGACCATGCCCGCGAGCCGCGCGTCCTGCTCGGACGGGCCGAGCTCGGCGTCGATCACGAGCACGACGACATCGGCGCGCTCGATCTGCGAGATCGCCATCGACACGGCGATCTTCTCGATCTCGATATCGATCTTGGCCCGCCGGCGGATGCCCGCGGTGTCGACCAGGATGTAGTTCCGCTTGCCGATCGAGAACGGCGTGTCGACGGGATCCGTCGTCGTCCCCGCGACGTCGTGCACGAGCGAGCGCTCCTCGCCGAGCAGCCGGTTCGTCAGCGAACTCTTGCCCGCGTTGGGACGACCGACGAAGGCGACGCGCAACGGCTGCGCGGCGGCCTCGCGCTCGCGCCGGGCGAGGCGCACGTCCCGGGCCTCGCGGACGTGATCGTCCGAGGTGTCCATGGGCTCGCGTGGCATGCCGGCGCGGGTGCGCAGGAGCGGCGGCGCGGTGTCGACCTCGACGGCCCCGTGGCCACCGTCGTCGTCCGCTTCGTCGTCCGCTTCGTCGTCCGCTTCGTCGTCCGCGTCGTCGTCCTCGAGCCCGCCCTGCTCCATCGCCGTGGCATCCATCACGTCGGCATCGTCGGACGTGATCGTGCCTTCGCCGTCGATGCTGTCGTCATGTGCCCCGAGGTCGGCGACGGTCGCATCCTCGAGCGAAGCATCGTCATCCGCGTCGTCCTCGGCGACCGCGTGGGTGACGGTATCGTCGGCGGCCGCGCGGGACTTGCGTGGCTTCCCGCGGGAGTCGCTGTCGCCGTAGCTCTTGCGGCCGG
>JAPLLF010000895.1 GCA_026387715.1 Pseudomonadota bacterium | reverse complement strand
CCCCCGCAGGTCCAGCTACGCGAGCAGATGATCGCGGCGTTCGAGTACGTGGTCGGCGATCGTCCGCTCGCGATCCTCCTGCTCTCGGCCGGGCACACGCCGGACGCCGAGGCCGCCGGGCGGCTCGAGCAGTTCTTCGGTGAGGTCCGCGACCTGATCGAGCGCGCGCTCGAGATCGGCATCCAGATCGGGCTGGTGCGGAAGTGCCGCACGAACATCGTCGCGGCGGCGATGCTCGGCATGATCCGCGGCGGGATCGAGCGCATGGTGCATCAGACCGACGCGCCGACCGTCGACGAGGTCGTCGACGAGCTGCTGCTCGTCGCGCTGCGCGGCCTGCTCGCCTGAGGTCAGGGCGTCGGCGGCGCGACGAGCCGCTTGACGGTCGCCTCGAAGCGCTCGCGCAGCCGCCGATAGTCGTCGCCGGCCGAGGGGCTCAGGAAGCCGGAGTGGAGGTCCACGACGGTCCCGTCGCGGGCGATGAACAGCGTGATCGGATAGCCGCCGGTGCCCTCGAGCTCGGGGGGCAGCAGCTTCTCGGACGTCTCCATCTCTCCGGGCAACACGTCGATGCGCCACGGGATCTGGTAGTGGCTGCGGAAGTAGTCGACCTGCTTGCGGTTGTAGGCGTCGTCGGTCGTGCTCTCGAGCGCGATCGACAGGATCTCGAGGCCCGCGGCGTGGTAGCGCCGGTAGAGCTCCACGAGGAACGGGGTCTCGTCCATGCACGCGGGGCACCACGTCCCGAAGTAGTCGATGATCAGCGGCTTGCCCGCGAACGCCGGCTCGGCGAGCTGGGGAAGGGTCACGCGGGTCGCGCCGTCCCGGAGCCGGAGCTTGTCGACGACGGCGAGGTCGAGCTGGTCGACGCGCGTGGCCGTGAACGGGTCGGTCATCACCTCGACGTAGGTCCACTCGCCGGTGAGCGCCTTGCCGGTCTCGTCGAGCTCGGCGCGGACGAGGTAGGCGTGCTGGCCGTCGAACGTGGACAGCGAGAGCGATCTCCCGCGGGCGACGCCGGCGAGGTAGCGCAGGTCGCCGATCGCCTTGGGGATGATCGTGCCGGTGACGACGCCGTCGGAGGTCTGCGTGAACCCACCCTTGCCGACCTCGAAGGTCTTGAACTGGAACTCCCAGGTGCCGGCGAAGCTGGCGGTGGGGGAGGGCGCGGGGGTCGCGGGCGCCAGAAACCGACGCAGCGGATCCGGGCGATCGATCGGGGTGGCGATGAACTTCGCCTCGCCTCCGTCGAGCCGCGACATCTCCCAGATGCCGGTGAGCTGCTTGTCCGCGCCGCGGGTCGCCACGATACGGGTCGCGAACGCTGGAAACTGCAGCTCGAACTGCTGGTTCGTCCACGTGCAGGGCGTGTCGAGGTGCTCGTCGCCGTTGACGACCGTGCAGGTTCCACCTGCGGTCGGCACGGCGAGGAAGAACGGGACGTCGCCACGCTCCGAGGCGACCGTGGCTCGATACCACTGGGAGGTCGGCTGGACCGAACCCTGATCCGAACCCTGGTCCGGACGACAGGACGCCGCGACGGACAGGACCGTCGCCAGGGCCGTGATGACGATACAACCTCGCGGCAGGCCTCGAGTGTATCAGCAAGGGCAGCCGAAGAACGGCACCGTGCGCTGGTCGAGGCTGGCGTCGTCGAGCGTGCGGAGCTCGAGCTCGGGGCCCATCCACGACGACGACAGGATCTCGAAGCGACCATCGCCATCGACGTCGAGCAGGCGGTCGATATGGTCGATCCCTCCCGTGCTGCTCTGATGCATGCGGAGCAGCGCGCCGGCGGTCGTCTGGCGATAGATCCCGAGCACGTTCGCGGACCGCGTGCCGCACCCGCCGCCGACGTGGGCGTGGACGATCACCCACTTCTCGTGCGTCGCGCCGTGGACGATCACGCGCGCGTCGACCTCGGCCTCGACGCGCCAGCTCGTCGTCGGCGCATCACCCCAGGCGTCGACGTCGTTCCACGCC
>JAPLLF010000370.1 GCA_026387715.1 Pseudomonadota bacterium | reverse complement strand
GGCGAGACCGCCATCGGGACGACCCAGCTGTTGCTGACGTAGAAGAACGCGGTGGTCGTGATGTAGCCGACCAGCACGACGACGATGATCGTGAGGATCACGAAGCCGAGCAGGCGGTACGCCGACACGATCCACTTCGCGAGCTTCTTCGAGTCGAGCTTCGGCGCGCCGAGCCCGAGCTTGTCGTAGATGGCCCACTTGTGCGGGTCGTGCTTGGGCGGCGCGGGCAACGCGACGGCCTCGGTCGCGAACGGCAGGGTGGGATGCGCCGCGGCCGGACCGACGGGGGCGGGGAGCGGCGGGAGGTTCGGCGCGGCGCCCATCGGCGGCGCGATCATCACCTGCGGGGGTGGCGCGACCATCACCGGCGGTGGCGGCGCCATCGGCGGAATCGGCACGTGCTTCTGGGCCTGCGCGTGGCCGTGCGGCGCCTCGTGGTAGGCCAGGGCGGACGACAGCTTCGGCTGCCAGGGCGTGTGCGGCTTCGCGACCGGCGGCGGCATCGTCCCGGTGTTCGGGCGGGGCGTGAGCGTCACACGGGTCTTCTCGTTGTCCTGCGCGTCGCGCCCGACCGGCGTGGTCGACATGCTGGCCGGGTTCGCCGCCGCCATCGCGGCGATCGCGCGGGGCTATCTGAGCGATCGACGAAGGGAAAGGGATGTGGATGTGGGCATTGGACCCCCCAACTGAGGATGAGGGTTCCCCCCGATCGCCGCCGCGCTGGGGGCCGGACCTCACGCAACTACGCCCAACTAGAAGAGGGAGGGTGGTGAGATCGGGTGGGCCCACGGTGGTCCTGGTCTTGCTCCTGGGTAGCTGCGACCCCCGTGACCACGTTCCCCATCTTCCTCTTCATCTTCGTGGTCTTCCTGAACCGCTACGTGTTCGGGCTGTGGCTCACGATCGTTCGTAAGCGGAAGATCGACGAGACGATCGATGACTACTGGCCGACCGTCACGGTGGTCGTGCCGCTCTTCAACGAGGGCAAGTCGATCTACGACACGATCATCTCGCTGGTGAACCTCGAGTACCCCAAGGAGAAGCTCTCGGTCACGGTCGTCGATGACTGCTCGACCGACGACTCCTACGAGTGGGCGTGCAAGGCCGCGCGCGAGTACCCCAACGTCCGCGTGCTGCGCAACCCGCACAACATGGGCAAGCGCAAGGGCATCAACCACGCGGTGCGCGAGGCGGTCGACGCCGAGATCATCGTGTCGGTCGACTCCGACGTCATCGTGTATCCGACCGCGATCCGCGAGCTCGTCCGGCGCTTCGTGTCGCCGGAGATCGCCGCGGTCGGTGGGCGCGTCCACGTCTCGAACCCGAACGAGAACTGGCTCACGCGCCTCCAGACGATCAAGTACTACTTCGGGCAAGAGCACCTCAAGAACCTCGAGCGCGGCCTGCGCTCGGTGCTCTGCCTGTCGGGCTGCCTGACCGCGTATCGCCGTCACGTGCTGATGCAGCTCGAGCCGATCCTCGAGGACCGCAACATCCTCGGCATCCCGATCAAGTACGGCGAGGATCGCTTCCTCACCGCGCAGATCGTCCGCCACGGCTACCGCACGTGCATGACGATGGACGCGATGTGCTTCACGAAGGCCGCGACCACGATGGGCGGCTACTTCAACCAGCAGCTCCGCTGGAAGCGCTCGAACATCGTCGACTTCATCGTCGGGCTCCCGCACGCCTGGAAGCTGCACCCGCTGCTCTGCCTCCAGTACCTGTCGATGATCCTGCTCCTGCTCGTCTACCCGTTCATCATCGCCCAGCACGTCCTCGAGGGGCAGTTCTTCGATCTCTGCTTCTTCCACGTGCAGCTGATCGCGATGTTCGGCCTGATCTACTACTTCGCGCCGAGCGTCCGCGCGCTGCCGCCGTGGCTGCGCGTCCATCCGATCGCGTTCATGCCGATGGCCGTGCTGATGCCCGTCGCGTACCTGCTGCTCACGCCGCTGGGCCTGTTCACCCTGGACAGCTCGAGCTGGGAGACCCGCGGGCACGGCAACGTCGCCCAGCCCGCCGCGCCGGCGCCGACGGGAGCGCACCCGTGATCGTCGGCGCGCACCAGCCGCACTTCCTGCCGTGGCTCGGCTACCTCGACAAGGTCGCCAAGTCCGACGTGTTCGTCGTGATGGACGACCTCCAGTACGAGGCGCAGAACTTCATCAACCGCAACCGCATGAAGCTCAACCACGGCGCGCCGTGGCTGACGGTGCC
>JAPLLF010000941.1 GCA_026387715.1 Pseudomonadota bacterium | reverse complement strand
GGCCGGCGCGCGCGCTCGCGACGACGCCCGGATCGACGTCGGCCAGCGCCGATTCGTACCAGCGGCGGGCCGAGGTCCGATCGCCGCGCTCGGCGATCAGGTGGGCGAGCGCGACGGCGGCGCGGCCGTGACGCAGCGACGTCGGCGCGCGATCGATGAACTGGACGTACGCGCGCTCGGCCTCGGTCTTGCGGCCCGCGCGAACGAGGGCGATCGCCTGGAAGTAGCGCGCATCGGAGGCGAGGTCGCCTTCGCCGGCGTCGGCCGCGGCGCCGAGCTCGATCGCGGCCTCCCCCGGCTTGCCCGCGCGCAGGAGATCCCAGCCCTTGGCGAAGCGGACGCCGGTCACGCCGACCGGCGCCGGCGGCGGCGGCGGATCCGGGCTCGGAGTCGGCATCGGAATCGGATCCGGTTTCGGCGTCGCAGTCGGAATCGGATCCGGTTTCGGATCCGGCTTCGCGGTGGGGATCAGGAGCGGATCCGGATTCGGTTTCCGGGCGACGCGCTCCTCCATCGTGGGATGCGGGTCGGCCGTGATCGCCTTCGCGCTCGACGGCACGGGCACGGGCACGGGCACGATGGGCGACACATCCGCCGTCTGGATCGGCGCCGTCCACGTCTGCCCCGCGGCCAGGAACACCGCCCGTTGCCCGTCGACCGTCACCGTCGCGCTGCCCGCCGTCACCACGACCGCCGCGAGCCGGTCGCCGTGCACCGACACGTCGTATGCCCCGATGCCCACGATCGACGCATCCCCGGTCTTCACCGTCACGCGCGCGTCGCCGACCGCGAGGTGCACGCTGCCTGCGTGCAGGCGGACGAGCTCGCCCGCGGGCGTGATCGTGTGCTCGAGCTCCGCCGCCGACGACGACTCGATCTGCGCGCGCTGCGCGACCGGCGCGTTCGACGCCGCGGGCGTCGGGCTCGACGTCGGGCTCGACGTTCCTGGGGAACGCGCGAGCAGCAGCGCGACCGCGGCGGCCGCGGCGGCGCCCGCCACGAACGCGCCGCCGATCGTCGTCCAGCGCCCGCGCACCGGCGGGACGTCCTCGCGCGCCCGCACCAGCAGCGCCGCGCGCATCGCCTCGCGCCGCTCCACGTCGGGTCGATCGTACGGGAGCTGCTTGCCGAGCTCGCGCAACAGATCGGGCTCGTCGGCGTCGGACTCGTTGCTCTCGTCGCGCTCGTTCATCGGGCACCTCCAGCTTCGATCGCCTCGCGCAACGCGCGCCGTGCATCGTGCAAGCGTCGCCACAGCGTCCCCTCGCGACAGTCGAGGATCTTCGCGGCCTCGACGCCGGGCACCTCCTCGAGATCGCACAGCACGTACGCCGCGCGCAGATCGTGCGGGAGCGCGTCGAGGGCGAGCTGCAGCCGCACGACCTGCTGCGCGCGCTGCGCGTGGTCGGCCGGCGTGCTCGTCGACGCCGGCTCCGGGATCGCCGCGATCGCGTCGCGCCGCCGGCGCGAGCTGCGCAGGTGATGACGGACCGTGTTCGCGGCGATGCCGAACAGGAAGCTGCGCACGCTGCCCTTGCCGCGGTAGTTCTTCGCCGCGCGCCACACCTCGAGGAACGTCAGCTGCACCAGATCGTCGGTCTCGGCGCGATCCGTCCGGAGCAAGCGCGAGATCAGCCGATACACCGCGGCGTGGTGGCGATCGAACAACGCGCCGAGCGCGGCGGACTCGTCGACGCCACACGACGCGAGCAGCGCCTCGTCCGACAGGTCCGACAGCGCGGCGCGCCGCTCCTCGAGCCGCCGGATCGGCACGACCTGGCCGCCCTCCAGCTTCTCCAACTTCGGACGTGGCGCCGTGGTCATGGCATCCCCACGCGCAACCCGACCCCGAGCTGCAGGGTCGCGAACGGATCCGCCGGCGCGATCATCCCGTCGGCCATCGTCGCGGCGCGCGGCCCGAACGGCGCCAGCGCCACGGTCGCCATGCCGTCGAGCCACACGTGCTCGAACAGCGGGATCGCGATCCGCATCGCGGCCGTCGCGCGCGGCGTCCAGCTCGTCGTGGTCGTCGTCGGCGGCAGCAGCGCGCCGTTGGGGCCGCAGGCCGGCGGTGGCGGCGACGGATCCGTACAGGTCGGATCGGTGACATCGCAGCCGGGCACCGGCGGCGCGGTCGTGCACTGCCCCGAGTGCTCGGTCGCCAGGCGCCCGACGCCGAGCCCGAGCTCCGGGGAGACGATCGTCTGGCCGACGTGCAGCGACACGTTCGCGATCGCGAGCGCCGACAGATCGCTGCGCGCGATCATCGGCGTCACGTTCGACGTCACGGCTTGGTCGACGGGGCGGCGCGCGACGAACGCGCCCCGCACCCGCCCACCCACGCACACCGACCCGACGTGCACGCAGGCCGCGACGCTCCCGCCGCTCGCGCTCAGGCCATCGTCGCCGTAGCTGCGCTCGTACGTCGCCGCGAGCGTCAGCCGATCGAGCAGCGTCGGGGTGTGCGCGGGGATCGTCGGGACGGTGTCTTGTGGGGGCGCGAGCGGGATCACCGTCGATGGCGACTCCGGGGGCGCGGGCAGCGGCGCCTCGTTGTCGTCGTGGAGCCACGAGTCGATCCAGGCCGCGGCGACGGACGCGTCGGTGACGACGCGCCCCTCGCGGCGATGGACGCGATCGCGGATCGCGACCGCGATCCCGGCGTCGTCGCGCACGACCGTCGCCTCGATCGCCGGGCACGACAGATCGGTCGTCGTCGGCGTCTCCACGCCGAGCCGGCGGAGCTCGACGGCGACCTTCGCCACCACGGGCGCGTCCCCGTCGAGCTTCGCGCGCGGGGCGCACGGCGTGGCGCTGCTCGTCCGGAAACCGGACAACACGACCAGGACGCCGAGCACCGCGCGCGACCGCATCAGTTCGCGGCGTCCTCGCACCCGAAGTCACCGGGCGGGTGCGCGGGCGTCATCGTGCCATCGCCGTCGCACACGCCGTTCGCGTCGCAGGGCGGCGTGCCGGGCTCGGGCCAGCAGTTCAGGTCGCTGCTCGAGCAGCCACAGCTCCCCGGGTCCATGCAGGGATCCTGGCACGTCTCGGGGTTGGTGGGATCGGCGCACGGCGGCGGCGGCGGCGGGCACGCGGGGTCGGTGGGGTCGGTGCACGTCGACGGCGGGCACGCGCCATCGGCGCCGCACGGCGACGGTGGGCGACAGTCGTTCGTCGCGGGATCCGTGGTGGGGTCGCAGATCGGCGGCGGCGGCTGGCCCGGGTCGCCCGGCTCGGTCCCACAGGTCGGATCCGCGGGATCGCACGGCGGCGGTGGCGTCGGCGGCACGCAGCTGGGGTCGGTCGTGACGTCGCACGGCGGCGGCGGCGGCGCGCAGTTGTGGTCGCCCGGGTCACACGGCGGCGGCGGCGGCGGGCAGGGTCACACGGCGGCGGCGGCGGCGGGCAGCTCGGATCGGTCGCGTCGCACGGCGGCGGTGGCGGCGGCGGGCAGCTTGGATCGATCGTCCCGTCGGCCTGGAGCGGGCACGGCGGCACCGGACCACCGTGTGGCCCGGGGCCACCGACATCCCCCATGTCCCACGGCGCGGTCGGCGTGCACACGCGGAACGCGAGATCCGTGTAGGTGCCCGCGGCGTTCGCCAGCACCGGGCGCACGCCCGTCGAGGTCAACACCTCGAGGCGATACTGCTTGCCCGCGGGCAACGTGATCGTCCACGACCCGTCGCTGCGCACCTGCGCGGCGGAGACCACCGCGCTGCCGGACACCGCGCGGACGGCGAGCGCTCCCGCGGTCGTGCTCACGCGGCCGGTGATCACCTGCGACGAGACGTCGTCGCCGCTACAGCCGAACCCGGCGGCCGCGCACAACGTCGTGAGGAGCAGCCCGCGCACCAGACCATGACGAAAGTTCTTGTTCATGACCCTACGTGCCCGGTGCCGAAAGAACCTTCGGTGAAATCGGCAGAAATCGACTGCAACGGCCCGGACACGAGGCCACGGAAAACTGAGGGCCTCGTGGGCCCGTGGCGTCGGTCGTTCTGACCGGCTCAATGTCTCCTCGAGCATGGCGGCGGGCGTCGACCTTGACCTCGACGTTGCCCCCAACCTTGACGCGTTCGACGGCGACGTCGCGCTTGCTCCCATCGTTGAGGTTGGGACGTTGCCCCCGCGCTCCCGTGCCGTCGGTCGACGACAACGAAGGGGCGCAAGCTCGACGTCGCCGTTCAAGGCGACAACGAGGGGGGGCGACGACGACGTCGACGTCAAACGCGTCAGCGACAGCAATCGGCCTGGTACTAGTTGAGGGTCTCGTCGAGCTTCGCGTGCAGGTACGTCTCGAGCATCCCGGCGAGCGTGCGCTTGATCGCCTCGTCGAGCGCGACGCCCGGGGCGCGCCCGAGCGCGCCAGCGAGCGGCACCTTCATGAGCGAGTAGCCATACGCCGCCGAGACCCCGGTGAGCAGCGCGAGCTCGATCGTCTCGGTCAGCTCGGGGGTCGGGGTCGGCGTGACCGACAGGATGATCTGCCGGCAGATCTCCTTGAAGCCCTGCTCCTGGAGCCCGATCGCGTGCAGCGACGACGGTCGCTCGCTCGCGAGCAGCCAGCGCATCAGCCGCAGGTGGACGGGATCCTCGAGCGCGCTGAACATGATGCCGAGCAGCTCCAGCGGCCGCTCGAGCGCGTTGCTCTCGCGCAGCCGCACCAGCATCTCGGCGCGCAGCGCGTGGATCTTGCGCTCGAGCGCGGCCTCGATGAGACCGGCGTAGGTCCCGAAGTAGTGGGTGATCAGCGCGTGGCTCACTCCCGCCGCCCGCGCGACGTCCTTGAGCCCGACCTGATCGGGTTGCGCATCGGTGAACACGCGCTCCGCCGCCGCCAGGATCTCCTGCCGGGCCTCGTCCGGCGTGCGCCGCCGCCTGGGCGCCTTGTCCGGTTTCACTTTCGAGATCAGGCGGTTGCGTAGCTTCTCGATACGCTTCTCGATCCGTCGTGCCCGCGCCATGCCCCAGCGTACCTCTGGCCGATCTCGCTGTCACCGGGCCAATAGACTTGTCCACAGTTGTTTTCACGTTGACAACAGGTCGCAGCGTTATCATCATGATGACAATAGAGATGATGACCACCATCCAAACCCCACCCAGCGACGTGATGCCCGCCGACATGCTCGACCTCTCCGCGCCGGAGCGCTGGCGCCGCGCGCTGCGGGCGCTCCACCGCACGCTGACCAACCCCGAGGACACCGGCCAGGTGCTCCTGTTCGTCGGCTACGCCAACGCCGGCTCGATCGATCGCCGCAGGGCGCGCTTCGAGGGTGATGCCGCCTGGGCGCGGCTCCTCCGCGAGCGCCGCGCGATCGACAGCAAGACGCTCGACCTCGAGGCGCTGCTCGCCCTGCCCGCGGACACGCTCGGCCACGCGTACGCGCACTTCCTTCGCTCGCACGGGCTGACGCCCGACGTGTTCGATGGCCCGCCCCCGGGCGTGCGCGATCCGATGATCGCCTACGCGATCCAGCGGCTGCGTCAGACCCACGACCTGTGGCACGTCGTCACCAACCACGAGACCGACTTCGTCGGGGAGATCGCGTTGCAGGCGTTCACCTACGCCCAGCTCGAGGCCCCCGCGTCGCTCATCCTCGCGGTCGCCGGCACGCTCCGCGCGCATCGCGAGGTGCCGACCCTGGCCCACGACGCGATCACCGCGTTCCGCGCGGGACGTCGCGCGAACCGGCTGGCGTCGTTCCCCTGGGAGGACCACTGGACGACGCCGCTCGCCGACGTGCGCCGGATGTTGAACGTCACGCCGGTCGCGCCGCGCGCGCGGATCGAGCTGCCGACCACGCTCGTCGCGTGATCAGGGCAGCCCACACGCGAGCCACTCGCCGAGCTGGTAGCGCTCCGCGACGGTGGGCTTCGGCGTCGCCTCCGGCATGCCGTCGTTGATCGCGGCCGGGCCCGCCGCCGTGGTCTCGTCGATGTGCTCGTGCACGGCCTTGATCCCGAACAGCGTGTCGAAGTCGTGGAACGACGGTGCGCCCTGGCGATCCTTGCCGACCTTGTTCGAGTCGTGGCACGCGACGCAGTACGCCGTCATGAACGGCTTGGCGAAGTTGTCGTAGGTGAGCGTTGTGCCGCCGTCGGGGCACGCGCTCTGAGTCGGTGGCCCGTAGATCGAATCGCGCGTGCAGCCGGTCGCGAGCGCGACGACCGCGACGACCGCGACGACCGCGACAAGGACACGCAGCACCATGGGATGACTCTACGGCCGACCTCGATCAACCGACCGCCCTGGTGGGTGCGCTAATTTTTCGCAGGCTACAAACCGCGAAGAACGCACGCCTCGTCGAGCTGCGAAAATTCAACGCACACCGAAGCATGGAGTTGCAGACCAGAGTTCGTCACCCTCGACGCAGGAGCCTCGTGAAATCCGCCCTCATCTCTCGGTTGTTGGTCGTTGCCTCCCTACACGTCGTCGCGGCCTGCGGGGACGACCCCGGCGCCACCCCCACGGTCGACGCCGCGACCGACACCGCCGACGCCGCCCCCCGGGAGACGCTGACGAGCTCCAAGATGCTGCTGGTCGGCGAGCTGGCCGAGAGCATCTTCGTCGGCGGCCCCGGCGACGTCGTCGAGATCACGCTGTCGGCGCCCGTCGCCAAGCTCGACTGGAACCTCCACGGCCACGCCGGCGGCGCCACCCAGACCGTGAAGGAGGAGCTCGGGGTGATGACCGCGCGCTACGCGTTCTCGCCGACGGCGCAGGGCGACTGGTATCTGTTGTTGCGCAACAAGGACGCCGCGCCGATGACGGTCGACGTCAAGCTCGAGCTGTTCGGCGCGATCACCTGGAGTGGCTGGCAATGAAGAAGGTGTTCATGATCGATCGGCTCGGCTCGCTGGCGTTCCTCGCGCTGATCGGCGGCGTCGCTAGCTGCGGCGACGACGCGCCCGCGCAACCCGACGGCGCCCTCCCCGTGGATGCGCCCGTGGACGCGCCCGGGCTGCAAGCGATCACCCTCCACTTCGCGCCCGTGGTCGGCGCGGCGCCGTTCGCGTGCGGCCAGACCTACCTGCACGCGGGGACCGAGGACACGACCATCACGCCGCGCGACTTCCGGTTCTACGTGCAGGACGTCGAGCTGCTCGGTGCCGGCGGCACGCGCACGACCGTCGAGCTCGACCAGGACGCGTGGCAGTATCAGACGCTGGCGCTCCTCGACTTCGAGGACTTCACCGGGGGGTGCGCCGATGGAACGCCCGAGACCAACCTGACGATCCGCGGCAAGGTCCCGCCGGGGACGTACACCGGGGTCGCGTTCACGATCGGCGTTCCGGAGGCGCTCAACCACCAGGATCTCACGTCGCTGCCGACGCCGCTCAACATCTCGGGACTGTGGTGGAGCTGGAACCTGGGCCACATCTTCCTGGCGGCCGTGAGTCACGCCGAGATCACGACGCCGACGCCGGGCACCAACGATCACTACGTCCACGTCGGGAGCACCGAGTGTGTCGGAGAGCCGTCGATGGGCGAGACCGTCACGTGCGCCAAGCCGAACCGTCCCCACATCGAGCTCACCGGGTTCGATCCGACGATCACGGCGATCCAGGTCGACTACGGTGCCGTGCTGTCCGGATCCGCGCTCACGACCTCGTTGGGTTGCCATTCGTTCGACGCACCCTCGTGTGCGATGCCGTTCTCGATGATGGGCCTCGACTTCGCGACCGGGCACGCCGGCACCACCCAGGCCGTCTTCCGGACCCCGTGATGCGACCCGGCAGCGGTGCGCTGATCCTGCTCGTCGGGATCGCCGCGTGCGGCGACAACCGCGAGGGTGAGCTCGACGCGGGCGTCGACGCGGCAGCCGATGCCGCTGGCGAGTCCTTCGCCTGGGATCTTCCACCCGGGTTCCCGACCCCGCTCGTCCCCGCCGACAACCCGATGTCGGCCGCCAAGGTGGAGCTCGGTCGCCGGTTGTTCTACGACACCCGGCTGTCCGGAAACCAGACGTTCTCGTGCGCGTCGTGTCACGCGCAGGCGCGCGCGTTCACCGATGGGCGCGCCGTCGCGATCGGCTCGACCGGCGAGCTCCATCCGCGCAACTCGATGGGCCTGACCAACGTCGCCTACCTCGGGCGGTTCGTATGGGCCAACCCCGTGCTGTCGGAGCTGGAGCAACAAGCGCTCGGCCCGATGTTCGGCTTCGAGCCGGTCGAGCTCGGCCTGCGCAACCTCGAGGACGAGCTGCTCGCGCGCCTGAAGGCCGAGCCGATCTACCAGGACCTGTTCGCGCGCTCGTTCGAGGCCGACGCCGATCCGGTGACGGTCGCGAACGTCGTCAAGGGCATCTCCGCCTTCGAGCGCGTGTTGATCTCCGGTCGCGCCCCGTTCGATCGCTGGCAGCACGGCGAGGCGACCGCGATCTCGGCGTCCGCGATCCGGGGCCACGCCCTGTTCAACTCCGAGAAGTGCGAGTGCTTCCACTGTCACTCCGGATTCAACCTGCAGGACACCGTGAGGTACGTGGGGCACCCCACCGTGGAGGCGCGGTTTCACAACACGGCGCTCTACAACATCGACGGGCTGGGGGGATACCCGGCGCCGAACACCGGGATCTACGCGTTCACGAACCTGCCCGCTGACATGGGGCGCTTCCGCACGCCTTCCCTGCGCAACATCGCGGTCACCGCCCCGTACTTCCACGACGGCAGCGCGGCGACGCTCGACGACGTCCTCGACCACTACGCGGCGGCGGGGCGGACGATCGCGAGCGGCCCGAACGCGGGAGTCGGCTCGGCCAACCCGTACAAGAGCAGCTTCCTCATCGGGTTCACGCTCAGCGCCGAGGAGCGCGCGGATCTCCACGCGTTCTTCGACAGCCTGACCGACGACACCTTCCTCACGGACCCTCGCTTCGCGGATCCCTGGCGATGATCCCTCGCCTCCTCGCGCGGATCGTGCTCGTCACCCTGGCGAACGCGCCGCTGGTCGCGGCCGCGGGCGACCAGGTCGGCGAGCACCGCGACTTCGACCTCGAGCGAGAAGATCGCGGCACCGCGAGCCTCTACCCGCCGACGACGCCGAGCGCCACACGCGTGATGGACGGGCTGCTCTGCCAGTGTCCCGGGTGCCAGGCCAAGCGCATCACGATCCGGGACTGTGCGTGTGGCTATGCCGCACGCCAGCGCGAGGAGGTGCTCGGCGTGCTCGCCGGGTTCGACCTGTCGACGTCGTCCGGGCGGACCGCGGCCGAGGAGGCCGTGTTCGCCGACCAGGTGCGACGCTACGACCGAGGGGTCCTCGCTCGACCACCGTCGGTGGCCGTGTGGCTGTTGCCGATCGTGGCCTGCGTGGGGGGGCTCGGCGGGCTGCTCGCCAGCCGACGGCGACGCCGACGGACCGCCCCAGGTGATCCGCCGCCCTCACCCGAGGACGCGCGGCTCGCGGATCTGCTCGACGACGAGCTCGCCGCCACCGACTGATCGGATCGCCGCGCCTCGCGACCTCAGGGCTGACGACGGCGATGGCCGCCGACGAACGCGCGCAGCGGGATCACCGGATCGGTGGTCTTGATCGTCTTGATCGTGATGTTCGTCGCCGGCGTCGTGCGGATGTAGTCGACGACCCGCTCGATCTCGGCGCGCGAGTACACCTTCCAGTAGCCCGCCATCGGCGAGTACGCCGTCCCATCGGCGAGCAGGCCGTGCTTGCCGAACGCGATCGTCCGGGCCTGGGCCTCCGCCGAGTTGTCGAGCCAGTTGGTCGCGTTGCGCCCCGAGCCCTCCATCACCCACACGTTGAACTTGCTGGGATCCGGCTGGGCCCCCGACCAGTCCGCATGACAGTTCATGCACGTCTGGGCGCCGTACTGATCGAACGTCACGCCCTCACCCCCGAGGACCTGCAGCGCGGTCCGGCCGCCGTCGACGGGCAGGACGACGCACGAGATGCCGTTGCAGCCGTTGACGCCCGCGCACGAGTGCTCGGTGGTCACGCCGGGATCCCAGTCGCCGTACGAGAAGCCCGCGCACGAGTTCATGCCCGCACACGCCGCCGTGATCTGCACGTAGCCGTGGCGCGTGTCGCACTCGGCCTTGATGTCCGCGAACGTGCGGTTTCCCTCGGTCTCGCTGATCACCTTCGAGGGCGGCGCGTCCGGCGGGGCGTCGGGCCCTGGCGCATCCACCGGCGTGCTGTCGACCGCGCTGGCGTCGACGGGATCGGGCTGGACGGGGGTCTTGTCGGAGCACGCCGTGGAACCGAGGCCGATCAAGCCCGCCAGCGCGGCGGCCCACAACCGATTCGACGGTGCGGGGACGTGGGTGGACATGGGCTCGAGCACTTCGCGGTCGTCTGAGTTCATTGGATTCGCCTTGGTCATCAGTTCAAGTTCAGGGTGATGTCGTGAAAGAAGCTGTCATCCGGTGGGGAGATCAATAGATGTTCTTGGTCCTTATGAAACGGCGTGGCGAGCGAGGCCCCGCTGCCGTCTCGGTCGGTGTGCTCCATCACGACCTGGTAGTCGCCGGTGGGGACCTCGCATCGATCGAGGTCGGTGAGGTCCCACGACACCGCGTGGGTCGTGTGGCTGGTGAGCGTCGCGCCCGTGATCGCGTCCGCCACGTCACCGCGCGAGGCGGCGTTCCATCGCAGCAGCCACTTCGCGCGCGTCGTCCCCCACCGCGCCACCGTCTTCACGAAGGTGCCCGCGGCGTCCTCGATCCAGATCGCGCCGACGTTGCGCGGCGCGAAGCGTCCGCCGACGGGTGAGGTCCGGACCGTGATCTGGAGCGCGGTGAGTGGCGATGGGTCCTGACCGCCACACGGCGGCGGCGGTGCGGCATCGATCGTGAAGAGGTCGGTCGGACGCGACGTCCCGTCACCGATCAGATCCGGATCGAAGCGTCGCTCGAAGCACGCCCCGAGCAAGAACCACGGCCCGATCGTTGACACCAAACGACGCAGGTCCACACTGCCAAGATGCGATATCGGCTCGTCATGGCGATCGCGATCAACACTGCATGTGCGAGTCAGTCCGGGTCGATCACACAAGCGTCCTCGACCATCTACGTTCGCACCGACAGCGACCGAACGACCGTCGTGTCGCCGCAGGTCCACGTCGCGGCGGCGCTCGACAAGGTCACCGTCGAGACGACCTACGCCGTCGACGCGTGGACCGGCGCCTCCGTCGACGTCGTCACCGCCGCCACCGCCGCGATCCACGAGGTGCGCAACGAGGTCACCGCCGTGGTCGGCTACGACGCCGGGATCGCGCAGCTCGCCGCGAGCTACCGCTACTCCACCGAGCCCGACTACGGGTCGCACGGCGTGGTGCTCGGCGGCAAGCGCGAGCTCGCCCACAAGAACACGACCGTCGGCCTCGACCTGTTGCTGAGCCGTGACACCGTCGGCCGGGCCGGGGATCCGCAGTTCGAGGAGGCGCTGGGGAGCGTCGGCGCGCGCGCCGCGATCACCCAGATCCTCGATCGCCGCACCCTCGCGGAGCTGGCGTGGGAGACCACCCGGCTCGACGGCTTCCAGGCGAGCCCCTACCGCTTCGTCGCGATCGGGGGTGAGGGGACCTGCGCCACCGGCGCGCCCTACTGCGTGCCCGAGTCCGTACCGTCGACGCGCACGCGCAACGCCGCCACCTTGCGCGCGCGCCGCGCCCTCGATGGCGAGCTGTCGGCGGGGGTGGACTACCGGTTCTACTTCGACAGCTGGGGGCTCCGCTCCCACACGGTCCAACCCGATCTGACCTACCGCATCTCGTCGGACGCGCTCGTCGCGGTTCGCTACCGCTACTACACGCAGAACGAGGCTCGGTTCTATCGCCCCCGGTACCTCGACCTCATGGACACGGGCCACGTCACGCGCGATCGCAAGCTGTCGGCGTCCTACGCCCACGAGATCGGCGCGAACTACCTGCACCGCTTCGAGGTCCCCGACCACGACCTCGTCATCGTCGCCGGGCTGCGTGCCTCCGCCTCGTACCTCGAGTACCTCGAGTTCGTCGGCTTGCGCTCCGTCTACGCGTACGAGGCCACGGCGCTGTTCGGCCTCGAGCTCGACTGAGCGACGAGGACGACGACCCCCGACCAGGCTCGCGACCGCGACGAGCACGAGCACGCTCGCCGATCCGCGCGAGGTCGCGCAGCCACCGGTCGCGAGCGCCTGGGCACGCAGCGTCGTCCGGAGCTCGACGGTGCCATCGCCGTCGGCCGTCGCCGAGCCATCGGTGCGCACCGCGCCGATCGAGAACGTGAGGGTCGGCTCGTCGGGGGCCGTGAACGAGAACGCGACCGAGCTCGCCCCGCAATCCTCGACGCCGACGATCCGACGATCCGCGACGTCGAGCGTGTACACCGCGGCCGCGCCGTCTGGTGCCTGGTCGCAGCGCGCGCTCGCGGGCAACGTCGCGAGGTCGGGCACCTCGACGGTGGGATGGCGCCCGCTCGCGGTGATCAGCTCGAGCTGGAGCGCGTGCGAGATCTCGGGCGCCTCCCAGCCGATCGTCACGTCGTAGCGGGTCCCCGGGGTGAAGCCGTCGGGCAACCCGGCGATCGCGAGCGTCGGCGGCTCGCCACCGCGATGGCACACGCCGCACGAGTGCCCATCCACGGGCGAGCCCGTGAAGTAGCGGCCCCCGCCACCCCCGACGCTGGCCGGGGCGGCGAACAACGCCGGATCGGAGAACGCACGTGCGGATCCCGACGATCCCACGATGGTGAGGGTGGCCACGATCGCGCGCCTCACGGCACCTCCGCGGCGGCGGTGGCCCAGAAGAACAGCGCCCGAAACCGCGGATCGTCCTTGGACGCGTACAGGTTCGCGCCCCAGGCGTCGGCGCCGCCGTGGCCCGCCCCACCGGCCGCGACCGCGAGCGGCTTGCGGAGCAGCGGCGATCGGCGCACGCCCGTCGGGGCGAGCAACATCGAGCGCGCGCGCGTGTAGCTCTGCGCGAGCTCGTCAGGCGTCGCCGGATCGTACGGGGCCGACATCGGATCGAGGCGCGTCCGCCCCGGGCCGAACACGGAGAAGAAGCGACGAGCATCTCCATGACAGGCAGGAAAGCCGCAATCGGCGAGCAGGATCGGATAGACGGTCGTCCGGAAGGCGATCGGATCGGCGGCCGGGATCTCGAGCGGGGCTTCGGCCTCCACGCACCCCATCAGCAAGACCAGCAGCGATCCCTTCACGCCAGCTCCACGCGCGCCC
>JAPLLF010000538.1 GCA_026387715.1 Pseudomonadota bacterium | reverse complement strand
CGCTATCCCGGTCACGCGCAAATGTCGCGCCCTGAACGACCACCGGTAAGCCGTGTGCGGGAAATCCGCACGCACGGTTTGAACGGGGGTCTTACTCACAACCGTCGCAAGACGGTAGAAGGTTAGATCTACCAATGAAGCGCCTGCTCGGAAGATTCGCGATCGTCACGGGTGGCTCGAGCGGCATCGGCGCGGCGTGCGCCGAGGCGCTGGCCGGCGAGGGCGCCGCCGTGGTGTCCACCGGCCGCCGGTTCCCGCAGCTCGACCTGGGCAAGCCCGCTCTCGGCCAGGTGCAGCACCAGCACCTCGACGTCACCGACGAGGCCGAGGTCGAGGCGCGGTTCGCGGCGCTGCCCGACGTCGACATCGTGGTGTGCAGCGCGGGCGTCGGGACGTTCGGCCCCATCGTGCACGGCGACGTCGCCTCGTTGCGCGCGATGCTCGAGGTCCACGTCGTCGGCGCGTTCCTGTGCGCGCGGGCGGCGCTGCGCCGGATGCAGCCGCGGCGCCGGGGCCACATCGTGATGATCAACTCGCACGTCGCGCATCGCGCGTTCCCCGACTGCGCGGGCTACACCGCGGCGAAGGCCGGGCAGCTCGGCCTCGCGCGCGTGCTCGCCGAGGAGGCGCGCCCCTACGACATCCGCGTGACGTCGCTCCTGCCCGGCGCGACCGACACCCCGATCTGGGACGATCGCCCGGGCTTCGATCGCGCGAAGATGATGAAGCCCGAGGACGTCGCGAGCTTCCTCGTGGCGATCCTCGCGCGGCCGGGCATGGCCGTCGAGGAGGTCACGCTCACGCCCCCGGCCGGCGCGCTGTAGGCGGAGGAGAAGATTCTCGCGCCCGCGCGCGGGATCGATCATCGTTCGGGCATGGACTGGGACCAGGCGATCGCGGCGTTCGCGACGTACCTCGAGGTCGAGCGGGCCTACTCGCCGCGCACGCTCGACGTCTACCTGCGCGACGTCAACGCGCTGCGCGACGCGATCCGCGTCAAGCGCGGCGCCAAGGGGGACCTGCCGCTCGTGAAGCTGTCGGCGCTCGAGATCCGCGGCCAGCTCGCCGAGTTGTTCGACGCCAACGGTCCGGCGACCCTGGCGCGCAAGCTGTCGAGCATGAAGGCGTTCGGGCGCTTCCTCGTCAAGCGTGGGGTGATCGCCGGCAACCCAGCCGCCGGGATCCGCGGGCCCAAGAAGCCCAAGCCGTTGCCCCGCGCGCTCGACGTCGACGACGCGTTCCGGCTCGTCGAGGCCCCGACGTCGACCGGTCGCACCTCGCACCGCGCGCTGTCACCCGACGAGGAGGCGCGCCACGCGCTGCTCCGGCTCCGCGACGCGGCGATCTGCGAGCTCATCTACTCGACCGGGGTGCGCGTGTCCGAGGCTGTCGGGCTCGACGTCGACGACATCGATCGCGACCGCTACGGCGTGCCGCTCGTGCTCGTCCGCCACGGCAAGGGCAACAAGTCGCGGCAGGTCCCGCTCGGGGGGGCAGCGGATCGCGCGCTGCTCGCGTACCTGCCGGCGCGTCGCACGCTGGCCGGCGACGCCGCCGCCAGACCGCTGTTCGTCAACGCGGGTGGCACGCGCCTGACCTCGCGGTCGGTCCAGCGCCTGGTGCGCGCGTGGGCGATCGCGGGCGGGATCCACGCCCGCGCGACCCCACACGGCCTGCGCCACAGCTTCGCGACCCACATGCTCGACGAGGGCGTCGACCTGCGGTCGATCCAGGAGATGCTCGGCCACGCGAGCCTGTCGTCGACGCAGATCTATACCAAGGTCTCGCTCGACCACCTGATGAAGGTCTACGACGCGGCCCACCCGCGGGCCGGCGTGCTACCAACGAAGAAGTGAGCGGAGCGAACCAGTGAGCAAGGTCGAGATCCACGGAACGACGATCCTGTCGGTGCGCCGCAACGGCGTGGTCGTGATCGCC
>JAPLLF010000229.1 GCA_026387715.1 Pseudomonadota bacterium | reverse complement strand
TGAGCCAGTACTTCATCGTCGACCTCAGCACGTTCGCGACCACGCACACCGCGTCGATCATGCAGAACAAGACGTCGATCCTCGGGGTCTCGCAGCGCCAGGCGCCGCATCTCGAGCATCCGACGTTCAACGCGGACAACGTGTCCGCGCCGATCACGGAGTTCTACAACCTCACGGCGGCGCACGCGGCGACCCCCGCCACGTGTGAGGTCCCCGCCGGTCGTCTCCTCGACTGACCGTCCATCTCACTCGACTCGACCAGCCGGCGCCTCAGGCGCCGGTTTCCGTTTTCGGGATTCGAAGCGCTAGGGAGCGACGAGCCAGCTCGGCTTCTTGGCCTTGATCGCCGGGCACTCACCGACCTTCAGCAGCGTCGGCACGTCGGTCGCGGCCAGGATGCATTCGAGCTGCGCCTGGGTGAAGCCCTCGGCCTTGCACGACGCCATCGCAGACCTCCAGACACCATCGATCACGTGCTGCTCCGCCGCCGATGGCTTGGCCGACTTGCCGTTTGGCGCGGTGGTGCCGAGCGTGGTGAGGTGGTCGATGCCACGGGTACAGCGATCGCCGACGGTCTCCGTGCTGCTACAGGCGACGAGCAGGGTGAGGAGGGCGAGGCCCTGTGCGTTCATCGATGGATGATAACGCACGACATGTCGCAGGGATGGCTCGGCTGGATCTGGGGGTGAGGGAAGTCGATCGAGACCTCGCCCCCCATGTCTCTCGGTTGTCATAACCGTGATTCCAGTGGGTTACGCGACGAAACCCACGGCACAGCGTTCGCACATAAGGAATTCATCAACCGCCAACCCCCTGGGACCAACCAAATGTCGAAGAAGCTCCACGTTGTCATGTATGCGGTCGCCGGCCTCACCCTCCCGGCCGCGCTCGAAGCCCGCGCCGAAGTTGGCGTCTACCAGGCCAGCGAGATCCTCAGCCCGTCTGAGAGCGATCTCGCCCCGACCACTGGCAACCCGGCGCGCCTTCGCCGCACGGACTCGGAGCAGGCGGGCTCGGAGATGGCGCACCTCGCGTTCTTCGGTGACAACAAGAGCGGCCTCTACTTCGAGATGCGCTCGGGCGAGCTCAACGGCCAGCTGCCGAACGACCGCGTCCAGCTCGCCCTCGTCCCGTTCAACCTCGCCCAGGAGCCCGACGGCTCGGTGAAGGCCCTCGCGTCGATGACCGGCGCGCGCTTCGTCACCAACAACAACGGCAACGAGTATCGCAACGCCCACCACCCCATCGCCTACGCGGTGAACGACGGCGCCAACATCTGCGCCGAGTACAACTACCAGCCCAACAACACCAACGACACCAAGCGCTACGTCCAGTGCTTCGACAAGGCCGGCGCGACCGTCCTGGCGCAGACGCAGATCTTCGCCCGCAACAACGACGACTGCTCGATGGCGCAGGACTCGAACTCGACCTCGGTCGTCTCGATGGGCGCCGGCAAGAACCGCCTCGTCGCGTGGCGCGGCTGCAACGGCGACGGCGACGACGACGGCTGGCTGCAGAGCTTCCAGCTCAACACCAACCCCGACGGCTCGATGTCGTTCAAGGCCGAGTTCGGCGTCTCCCTCGCCCAGCGCGAGGAGCGCTCGCGCGGCTTCTGCTCGGTCGCCGCCTCCGACCCCGACACCGCCATCTGCTCGTGGACCGAGGGCAACAACCAGCCGCAGCGCGACGGCACCTGGCTCGGCGCGGTGAACATCGCCGCCGGCCAGACCGGCAACAACAACCAGGGTGCCATCCTCTGGAAGAAGCAGATCGAAGGCCGCAAGGGCGACGGCGACCTCCGCACCTACTCGATGCGCGCCATGCACCAGCGCATCATGGTCCCCGACGCGGCCGGCAAGCTCGTCCCGTCGGACAACATCATCTGGCGCTCGGGTGATGTCCGCGGCAACAACAACAACAACAACGGCAAGGGCGGCACCTACTACGCCAACCAGATGGCCGTCATGAAGGTCGGCCGCGACGGCCTCTCCTACGTCGTCCCGATGACCAACGTCGCCGACAAGCTCCTCGGCCTCGACGGCACCCACCTCGGCATGAACACCGCCCTGTTCGGCACCACCGACAAGCTCACCCCCGGCATCGTCTTCGTCGGTGGCTCGCAGACCGGCGGCGGCTACTCCGCCAAGCTCCGCGCCGTCGGCGTCGACACCACCACCGGCGTCTTCGGCGACCTCGGCAGCTACTCCATCGCCCCCTACGATCGCCACCTCTACCCCAACTACCTCGGCAACAACCCGGGTAACCAGGGCCGTAACTTCTCCGGCACCATGATGATCGCCAACCCGTTCGTCGGTCAGAACGGCAACAAGGACGCCTACCTCCTCGTCACCTCGACCACTGGTAAGTCGCAGGCCAACATGGCCCGCCCCGAGCTCAAGCTCTCGTCCTTCATCTCCGTCCTCCCCATCTCGCAGACCCCGGCTGCGGCCCCGACCCCCGACCCTACCCCGACCCCCGACCCGACCCCGACCCC
>JAPLLF010000218.1 GCA_026387715.1 Pseudomonadota bacterium | reverse complement strand
TCGAATCACGCCTTGCCTACGCTGCGGCTCGGCGACTCGAGGCTTACGGTTCTCGTCAGTCATCTCGACGAGAACAAGACCAGCTGCTCAGACTATTTCCGGAACTCGCTTCATTTCCCATTAATCGACACGTCTTCAGCTCGCGGCTCAGATCGAACGACCGCTGGAAGCTCTGCAGGTCGAACTTCGGCGGCTGGAAGTCGAACTTGGGCAGCTTGAAGTCGTAGGTCCGCGACGACCGGCTCCGGTTGGTCGCGAACATCGCGAGCACGCCCACGAAGCACCCCATCACGAACGCGGCCCGCACGAGCCCCACGCCGACGCGCTTCGCGGTCGCGAGCCGCGGCCTGGCATGCGCGACGAACGACGCGACCGGCCCACCGGCGCCGCGCACGACGCGGGCGGTGGGGGGCTGTTGATCTCGACTCCGGAACATGACGCGGCCAGAGAATAGCGCGCCCGTGGTACACCCGCGACCGTGAAAATTCACGAGTACCAAGGCAAGCAACTCCTTCAGAAGTACGGGGTTCCCGTTCCATTCGGGATCGCTGCGACGAGCGTCGAGGAGGCGCTCGCCGCCATCCCCAAGGTGCAAGAAACCGCGGGCACCCCGGGCGTGATGGTGAAGGCGCAGATCCACGCGGGTGGACGCGGCCAGGGCGGCGGCGTGAAGTTCTCCAAGGACAAGGCCGCCGCCGAGGCCAACGTGAAGGCGATCTTCGGCATGCAGCTGGTCACGCCGCAGACCGGCCCCGAGGGCAAGAAGGTCCAGCGCTTGCTCATCGAGCAGGGCCTCGCGATCGAGAAGGAGTTCTACCTCGGCATGCTGCTCGACCGCACCACCGCGCGCGTCACCGTGATGGCGTCGACCGAGGGCGGCATGGACATCGAGGAGGTCGCCGCCAAGCACCCCGAGAAGATCCTCAAGCACGCGATCGATCCCGCCACCGGCTGGCAGGACTGGCAGTCGCGCATCCTCGCCAAGCAGCTCGGCATGTCGTCCAAGGTCGGCAACGAGCTCGCGAAGTTCCTGCGCACGTTGACCAGGGCGTACGACGAGCTCGACTGCTCGCTGCTCGAGATCAACCCGATGATCACCACCAAGGACGGCAAGGTGATGGCGCTCGACGCCAAGGTGAACTTCGACGACAACGCGATGTTCCGCCACAAGGACTTCGAGGCGCTCGTCGATCCGAGCGAGGAGGATCCGCGCGAGACCGAAGCGAAGAAGTGGGACCTCAGCTACATCGCGCTGTCCGGCAACATCGGCTGCATGGTGAACGGCGCCGGCCTCGCGATGTCGACGATGGACATCATCAACTTCTACGGCGGCCTCGCCGCCAACTTCCTCGACGTCGGCGGCGGCGCCACGACCGAGAAGGTCACCGCGGCGTTCAAGATCATCACGTCGGATCCCGACGTGAAGGCGATCTTCGTGAACATCTTCGGCGGCATCATGAAGTGCGACACGATCGCGGCGGTCCGGGAGGTCGGTCTCAAGCTGCCGCTCGTCGTGCGCCTCGAGGGCACGAACGTGGAGCTCGGCAAGAAGATGCTCGCGGAGAGCGGGCTCGATATCGTCGCTGCGGCCGACATGGCCGACGGCGCACAGAAGGTCGTCGCGGCGGCCAAGGGAGCGCGTTAATGTCGGTTCTCGTCGGATTCAACACGCGGCTCGTCGTCCAGGGCATGTCCGGTGCCGCGGGCGCCTTCCACGCCAAGCAGATGGTCGAGTACGGGACGAACGTCGTCGCCGGCGTGACCCCCGGTAAGGGCGGCACCAAGGTGGAGGGCCTCGAGAAGGTCCCGATGTACGACACCGTCGCCGAGGCGGTCGAGCATGCCGGGGCGAACACGTCGGTGATCTACGTGCCGCCGCCGTTCGCCGCGGACTCGATCCTCGAGGCGGCCGCGGCCGGCATCGGCGTGATCATCTGCATCACCGAGGGCATCCCCGCCCGCGACATGATCAAGGTGAACTACGTCCTCAAGCTCCAGTACAAGAACACCGTGCTGATCGGCCCGAACTGCCCGGGCGTGATCACGCCGGGGCAGTGCAAGGTCGGCATCATGCCGGGCTACATCCACAAGCCGGGCGGCGTCGGCGTGGTGTCGCGCTCGGGCACGCTGACCTACGAGGTCGTCGGCCAGCTCACCAAGCTCGGGCTCGGCCAGTCGACCGCGATCGGCATCGGCGGCGATCCGGTCAAGGGCACCGACTTCATCGACGCGATCACCTGGTTCAACGAGGACCCGGGGACCTCGGCGATCTTCATGATCGGCGAGATCGGCGGCGACTCCGAGGAGCGCGCCGCGGCCTTCATCAAGGCGAACGTCAAGAAGCCGGTCGCCGCCTTCATCGGTGGCCAGACCGCGCCTCCGGGCAAGCGCATGGGACACGCCGGCGCGATCATCTCCGGCGGCAAGGGCGGCGCGGCCGACAAGAAGCCGCGCTGCGCGACGCGAACATCCAGGTCGCGGCGACGCCGGCCGAGATGGGCACGACGCTCGCGCGCGTCATCGGATGAAGTAGGCGAAGCCTACGAGTCCGGCTTTCGCCGGTCAGGGTGAGCGAAGCGAACAAGATCGTCCGCAACCCGGGCGAGCGGTGGCCGAAGCGAGGTGGATGCCCAGCCGCACGGCCGAGAACCGCGACATCCCCCAGCGAGGCACCCAGCAGTGGAATGAAGACCACAGCTTCTTCCTGGGTGCCAAGGCGAAGCTGACGATCGGGAGCCTCGACGATCCGGGGCTCCAGGTCGTCGCGCAGTACAACCCGCGCGAGCTCGAGATCAAGAAGGCGCACAGCTGGAAGGACCTCGGCGGCACCTCCAAGCAGATCGACTCGGCGGAGCTGGAGTACACCGGGCCGGCGCCGGCGACGCTGGCGATCGAGCTCCTGTTCGACGGCTACGAGACGCAGGGCAAGATCGGCCAGCGGTCGATCATGCAGCTGATCGCCACGATCGAGCGGATGGCCGCCCCGCGGGACCCGACGCAGACGAAGGACGCCAAGCGCCGACCGCACCACTGCATCGTCGCGTGGGGCAAGGGCAAGGACCGCCCTGCCGACTGCATGCCTAACTTCCCGTGCGTGATCGAGTCGATCCACACGAAGTATCAGCTGTTCTCGTCGGTCGGCAGCGTGCTCCGTGCGACGTGCACGGTGCAGCTCAAGCAGTGTAATCGGATCGACAAGGGCGAGCGGCTCGACGAGGAGATCGTCGAGTGGTTCCGCCGCGGCTAGCGCTCGAGGGAGGCCATCTCGGCCGTCGAGAAGAAGAACGCGATCTCCTCCTTGGCGGTCTCGGGGGCGTCCGAGCCGTGGACCGCGTTGCGCTCGATGTCCGTCGCGAACTCCTTGCGGATCGTGCCGGCGTCGGCCTTCTCCGGGTTCGTCGCGCCCATGATCTGGCGGTTCTTGGCGACGGCGCCCTCGCCCTCGAGGACCTGCACGACGACCGGACCCTCGGTCATGAACTTCACGAGCCCCGCGTAGAACGGGCGCTCCTTGTGGACCGCGTAGAACGCCTTGGCCTGCTGCTCGGTGAGCCGCGTCATGCGCGACGCGACGACGCGGAGGCCCGCGGCCTCGAACTTGGCCACGATCGGGCCGATCACGTTCTTGGCGACGGCGTCGGGCTTGATGATCGAGAAGGTACGTTCGATTGCCATATGGCCGCGGACGCTAGAGCATGACGGCTCGAAAATCCACCGGGTCAGCGTTTGATCGTGATCGGGCCACCGTTGGAGAACTGGGTCTGGACGAGCTGCCAGGCCTCGTCCTCCTTGAGGTAGATCGCGAGCACGCGGAAGGTCTGCGACGGATGCCCGGCGGGCGCGAACGCCACGTTGGCGGCGGCGTACGCGATCCACGCGTCGCTCTTCTGGGACTTGTCCCAGATGTTACCCGACACGATCAGCACGCTGCCGCCGCCGCCGAGCGCGAGGTCCGCGCGCATGCGACCGAACAGGTTCTTGATCAGGGCGCCGCCGACGAGCCGCTCGCCGGCGCTCCCGAAGTTGAAGGCGTCGGCGCGCGGGGACCACGCCGCGGCGAAGCCTTCGCGCGAGCCGAGCGAGGCGCGGACGGCGGCCTCGAGGGCGTCGGAGCCGTCGACGCGATCCGGCACGACGCCGAGCGCCGGGAGCATGTTGTCCTTCGCGAGCTTCTCGGCGATCGCGTCGGGCACGGCCATGCCCCAGTGCCACGCGACCACCGCGTACTCGCGCCCTGCCGTCTTGAACTCGCCGTAGACCAGGCGGATGTACTCCCGCCGCGAGGTGCCCGGGCGAGGGTCCCATGGGGGGTAGCGGCCGTTGGCCGCGAACGGCCCGGGCAACTCCGGGGCGATCGCGGCCGGGCCCTCGGCGACCTCGTCCGCATCGAGGCCGAACGCGAACGCGTGCGGCGCGGCGAGCGCCGCGAGCTCCGCGACGTCGCCTCGCCCGATCGCCGCGTGCTCGGCGACGAGCAGATCTTGCGGGGTGAGGATCGGCTGCGTCGGGCGGGTGCCCGTCGCCACCGGCCGTGGTGCGTTGGCTCCGGATCCGGATCCGGATCCCGAGCCCGTCGCTGGCTCGACGCCAGCGGCGTGCGTGGCGGCAGCGGATCCGGATCCGGATCCAGCGCCGACCACCGCACTGCTGCCCGCCCCCGCCGTGGCGGTCATCGGGGCCGTGGGGTCCGGCGCGCTGGCTGTCGACGTCGCGACCAGCTCCGCGACGCCGCTGCCGACGCCGATCAGGAGCCCGATCACCGCGAACCACAGGCGGCGCTT
>JAPLLF010001192.1 GCA_026387715.1 Pseudomonadota bacterium | reverse complement strand
GGCGGCGCCGATCGCGCGCACGGGCTCGCCGCGTTCGTCACGCACCACGCGGAGCTCGTCGTGCAGCCACACCCAGCGACCGTCCGCGTGGCGAAACCGGTACTCGCGCGCGACGTGGCCCCGGGTCGCCAGCTCGGCGCTCTCGGTGAGCACGCGGTCGCGGTCGTCGGGGTGGAGCCGGTCCTGCCAGAACGCTGGATCCGCGAACTGCTCGAGCGCGTAGCCGACCACCGCGTGCGCCGAATCGCTGAGGTAATCGATCTCGAACGTCGGGAGCACCGCCGCGTACATCATCGCGGCGGTGGACTCGAGCACCGTGGCCAGGCGAGCGCGCTGCTCGCGCTGCGCCGCGAGCTGCTCGCGGACCTCGGAGACGTTGCGCACGATGCAGGTCACCTCGTCGGCGCCGAGCCGCGCCATGCGCGCCTCGAACCACTGCCGGCCGGCGGGCCCCGCCAGCGTGTACTCGACGGACTCGACCTGCCCCGAGTCGATGACCCGCGCGATCTTCGCGAGCAGCTCGTCGGCGACGTCCGCCGGGAACAGCGTCCGGAGCGTGTGGTCCGGGATCTCGGGCGCGGGCACGAGCAGGTCGGCGTGGTCGGCGCGGGTGTTGAGCCGGAGCCGACCGTCGCGCGTCACCGTGAACAGCAGGTCGGGCAGGGCCTCGCTGATCGAGCGCAGCCGCGCGTGCTCGAACTCGAGCGCGCGCTGCGTGCGCTGCTCCGTGGCGACGTCGCGGAACGTCAGCACCGCGCCGCCGAGGGCGCCTGCATGGTCGAGCGGGGTCGCCCGCGCAGCGACCGGGGTCGCGCTGCCATCGCGGCGCCGCAGCAGCGCGGTGCCCTGGAGCGCCTGGGGCTGCCCGGTCGCGAGCACCGCATCGACCAGGCGTGGTTCAGCGTCCCCGCCAGCGGCGGGCTCGAGCTGGACCACCGCGGCGAGTGGCTGGCCGATGGCGCGCGCGGCCGACCACCCGGTCAGCGTCTCCGCGACCGGGTTGACCAGGGTGATGACGCCGCCCAGATCGCAGGCGACCACCGCGTCGCCGATCGACGCGAGGATGGCGGCGTGGCACGACTCGAGCGCTCGGCGCTCGGCGCGTTCGACCGCCTGCACGAGCAACCGCCCGACCTCACCGCACAACGAGATCTCGGGGGCGCTCCACGTTCGCGGGCTACGCGTCTCGACGCACATCACGCCGCGCAGGCCATCGAGCGCGCGCAGCGGCACGTCGAGCATCGACACCACGCCCAGGGGCGTGAGGTAGGAAGCGCTGAACGCCGCGGTCGCGGGGTGCGCGTGCGCGTCGTCCGCCACGATCGCCGCGTCGGTCCGCAGCGCGGCGAAGTACGCCGGAAACGCGCGCGCTTCCAGGCGCTGCCCGCTGGTGTGGCTGCCGTCGGCCCGGTCGTGCTGGTGCAGCGCGATGATCGCGTCTGCGGCCGGATCCTCGTTGTTCGACGGGGCGACCTGCCACACGCCGACCCGGTCGACATCGAGCGCGCGCACGAGCTCGCGGGTGACCTGGGTCAGCAGGGCGGGGACCGCCAGGTCGGCGCTGTCGTGGACCGTGATCAACACGGCGTCGTGACGGCGGGCCTCGGCGCTCTCACGCTCTCGGTCGGCCTGCTGGCGCATTCGCTCGGACGCATCGCGCAGGACGTAGACCACGAGCCGCTGGTC
>JAPLLF010000137.1:1902-14941 GCA_026387715.1 Pseudomonadota bacterium | reverse complement strand
CGATGCACCATCCCCGCGCGATGCGCGGCGGCGAGGCCGCGGCCCGCGGCGAGCAACGCCGCGACGACCGCGGGCCGCGCGGGCTTGCCGGCGAGCCACGTCGCCATGTCGTGGCCGTCGACGAGCTCCATCGCGACGAGGTCGCGACCGCCGACCGAGGCGGCCTCGTACACGGTCACGACGTTCGGGTGGCGCAGCCGCGCCATCGCCCGCCCCTCGCGCAGGAGCCGCGTCCGCGCGTCCGGGCTCGGCGCCGCGCGCAGGACCTTGAGCGCGACCTTGCGATCGAGATCCGGATCGTGCGCGACCCAGACCTCGCCCATCCCGCCGCGCCCGAGCAGCCCGAGCAGCCGGTACCGCCCGAGCTGCGTGTCGGGGACAAGGCCGCTCGTCGTCACCTCCGCACGCTACCGCAGCTTGACGCCACCCTTGGCCTTGACCTTGACCTTGACGTTCACCTTCACCGACGGCGCCCTCACCTTCACGCCGGCGTCGACCTTGCCCTTCACCTCGCGGCGGTGATCGCGGATCTTCACGCCGGGCGCCTTGAGCTCGACCTTGCCGCCCATCACCGCGGGGCGACGGTGGTCGCGGATCTCGACCCGCCCGCCCGCGCCGACCTTGAGCTTGGCGCGGAACGTCGCGGCCGCGCGGACGTCGGGCGGCGCGACCTTCACCCGCACGCCGACGGGGACCTTCCACGCCGCGCGGAACGTCGCCCGCGGTGTGGGCGGCGCGAACTGGAGCCGCGTGCCGACCTTGCCCCGGACCTCACCGCCGACGACGAGCTTCGCCCGCAGGCTCGGCGGACGGACGTACCAGCCGACCTTCGAGCGCGGCGGAGCGGCCCGATGGCCCTTGAGCCGCACGGTCCAGTCCGCCGACGGCGCGACGACGTACACCGGGCGCGTCTGGACCTTGTAGGTCATCTCGGGCGCGATCCAGATCGCGGTCCGCGCGTGGGCGCGCACCCGCACGGGCTCGAGCGCCGGCGGCTCGACCTTCGCGTAGAACGTGGGGACCGTGACGCCGACGAGCTCGGCGTGCACGCGACCGCGGGGATGGTGCACGTAGTACTGCGTGCGGAGCGGCGCGAGGTAGCCCGACGCCGTGACCTCGTAGCGCTTCGGCCACAGGATCGCGGCGTCGATGCGCGGCGCGACGACGGTGTACTGGGCCTCGACCTCGGGGTGACGAACGTAGATGTCGTTCGCGAGCGTGGCGTTGCCGGCGTACGCCCAGGTCAGCGCCTCGACGCGACCGGCGACGCCGAACGACGCGTCGATCGTCGCGGCGCCCTCCGGCAGGCTCGCCTCGTAGGCGGCGGTGTCGTCCTTGTCGGCGTTCGCCGACGCGCTCGCCTCGAACGTCGCGACGTCCTTCGCGGTGGTGTCGAGATCCGCGTAGCCCGCGGTCAGCTGGGTATCGAGGTCGGCGAGCGTCGCGCCGATCGCCTGGATCGCCGGCGCGGCCTCGACCTTGACGTCGACGGTGTCGCGCCAGGTCCCCCAGTCGTCCTCGGGCCACGGCGCCGGCGCCGCGACCTTGCCGCCGAGCGCGAGCACCGCCGCGTTGCCGGTCTCGACGCTGACCGGCGGCGCGTCGAGCGCGCCGAGCCCGACGACGTCGACCTTGCCGCGCTCGACGCCGACGCGCGCCTCGCCCGACGCGGCGACGCCGACGCCGTACTCGGTGCCGCGCGTGAGCACCACGCCCTGCGGCGTGTAGACGCGGAACGCACCCTCGCCCGCCGTGCGCGGCTGGACGGAGAACCGCGCGAGACCCGCGAGCACCGCGGCCGACGACGCCGGATCGGCGGCGCCGTCGCGGCTGCCGATGCCGACCGTCGTGATCTCCGCGATCTCGATGATGCTCTCGTCCGCGAGCGCGACGGTCGCCGACGACGCGTCGCCGGTGCGGACCTGGTCGCCTGGGAACAACTTGTCGTCGAGCTTGGCGGCCGTGTAGGCGGCCTCGCCGACCCGCTTGATCTCGACCGTGCCGCTCACGCCGGTGATCGCGGCGGCCGGGCCCTCGTCGGCCTCGTGCGCGATGCCACCGGCCTCGACGCCGACGTCGGATGCCTTGGCCGCGGTGGTTGGCGTCGGCTCGGCGCTGCCGGCCTTCGCCGCCTCGGCGCTACCGGCCTTCACGGTCGGATCCACGGGCTTGGCGTCGTCCTTCTTGCAGCCGACGAGCGCGAGCCCGACGACGGTGATCAGCACGGAAATGCGTCGCATCGATCCTCTTTCCTTGGAGTGGGTGCAAGCTACACCGATGTCCGACCCGGCCGACGAGCGCATGCTCGATCTCGAGGTAAAACTCGCCTATCAAGAGAAGCTGATCCGCGAGCTCGATGCCCTCGTGCGCACGTTCGGCGATCGCCTCGATCACATGACACGCAACTTCGATCAGCTCAAGCGGACGATCGACTCGCCGGCCCTGCCCCAGGGCGCCGGGAGCGAACCACCTCCGCACTATTGAGCCGTGCGTTCGACGATCCATCATGTGTAAAGTCGCGATCTCGCTCCTCGTCCTCGTGATGCTGGCCGGCGTGGCGGTGTCGGATCGCGCGCTTCGCTCGCGGCCCGACGTCACGGGGCGCTACCAGTCGAACTGGGACGTCGTCGAGCTCGTCCAGCACGGCGACCGCGTCAGCGGTACCTACGCGTGCTGCGGTGGAGGCACGATCGAGGGGCGGGTCGTCGAGGACCGCGTGATCCGCTTCGTGTGGAAGCAGCCCGCAGGCGCCGGGCGAGGTACGTGGACGATCGGCCCGGACCGCCTCGACGGCACGTGGGGCAGCGGTGGCAGCGAGTCCAGCGGTGGCCGCTGGGACCTGACCCGGGACCGGCAGGCGTCGATCGCCAACTGATTGGCCCGACCATTGCTCCTCGTCTCGTCATGATGGCTAACCGTGCGTGGATCCTCGTGGCGACCCTCCTGCCCCTGTCAGCGGGTGCCTGTGTTTCGGACACCGATGTCGTGACCACGGCGGATCTCGAACAGGCCCACCTCCGCACCTACCGGCTCGACGGGGTCACGTTGCCGACCGATGGCCCGTCCGCCCGCGCGCTCGGGCTCGATCTGTCGGGAGATGGGACGGTCGACAACCAGCTCGGCCTGGCGCACGGCTTCCTCGCGCAGCAGAGCCCCGACTTCGCCATCGAGCCCGTGCTCGTGCCGCGGTTGCAGACCGCGATCCAGTGGACGCTGCAGGTGTACGACGACGACGGCACGATCATCGGCGCGCGCCTGTCGCACGACGACGGCCTGGCGCCCGCCGCGTTGCTCGATCGCGCCGACCCGACCGGCGTGCTCGTCGGCGACGGCGGCCTCGTCCCGCTCGGCGCGCTGACCGACCGGTTCGGCGACGACGCGCTCGGGTGGATCGACGCCCGGCACCTGCGGATCGCGATCGACCACGTCAGCGACACGTCGCTCGACGCGCGGCTCGCGATCTCCATCGGCGAGGCCGACGTCCTCGACGTCGCCCTGCCCAACCTCGCGCGCTACTTCACGTGGGAGCTCGGGCTGGGCACCTCGGTGTTCGCCGCCGAGCTCGACACCGACCACGACGGCGCGGTGTCGGTGGCCGAGCTCCACGTGAACCCGATCGTGCGTTCGTTGCTCGACGCGGATCTCCACGATGGGGGCAGCCCCGCGCTGTCCCTCGGTCTTCGCGTCGCCGGCACCCGGTAGCCGCGCTTCAGCCGAGCGCGGAAGCGCAGCTCGCGCAGAGCGTGCCGAGCGAGGTCTTGACGCCCTGCTCCTTCGGCACGCTGCGCTTGCACCCGGGACACCGCAGCGTCGCGGCCGCGGTCGCCTTGATGTCGTCGTCGACCTTGCCGATCGTGGCCTCGAGGCGCGCGTCGAGCAGCTCGCCGTCGATCACCTGGTTGTCGCGCAGCACCGACGCGAGCACGCCGATCGCGGCGTTGAGCAGCTTGATCTGCTTGTCCTGCGTCGCGATCGTGCGTTGCATCGACCCGATCGCCTCGCGGAGCGTGTCGCTGTCCGACCGGGCGGCGGCCGCCACGTCGTCGGCGTGATCGTGCGCGGCGTTGATCGCGTTGCGCTCCCAGACGCTCATGTTGTCGTCCAGCAGCATCGTGAAGAACGAGACTCGGCTCATGCCCTGACCCTACACCTGGATCGGGAGGCCCATGTCGGCGCGCACGCGGCGGAACGCGTCGGTCCACGCCCCGGCGCGATCGCGCACGACGAGCTCGTGATCTTCGCGCGGGGCGTCGCCAGCCGCGAATCGATCCACGCACACGAGCGCGGCCTTGCCGGCGCGTCCCACGATCTCCCAGTGCTCGCGCCACGGCAGCGCGGTCGCCGTCACCGCCGCGGCCACGCGATCGCGCTCGAGCGCGGCGCTGCACACGACGATCGATCCGCCTGGCGCGACGAGCCGCGCGGCGGTCGCGAGGTAGTCCTCGACGCCACCGCGCACCTCGAACCGACACGCGAGCGCGTGCGCCTTGGCGCTCTCGGTGCCGGTGCCACGCGGGAAGTACGGCGGCGTACCGGTGACGAGCTCGTAGCGCGCGTCGTCGGCGAGCGTGCGCAGGTCGCCGTCGACGATCCGGCAACGATCCTCGACCCCGTTGAACTCGATCGAGCGCCGCCCGAGCGCGGCGCGATCGGCCTGCGCCTCGATGCCGGTGACGTCGAAGCCCGGCAGTCGCCACGCCACCGCGAGCAGCACGCTGCCGAGCCCGCAGCCGAGATCGAGCGCGCGACCGACGCTGGCGCCGATCTCCCGGGTCGCGATCCACGCGGTCACGAGGTCGTCGAGGCTCCAGCGGTGGCCGCGCAGCGGCTGGAACACGCGCCAGTCGCCCGTCAGGTAGCACAGGTCCTCGTCGTCGGCGGGCTCGAGCTCCGGTCGCCCCTGCGCGCCCGCGGGCGGCGGGCCCGGCGCGATCCAGCCGACCGGACGGCGCGCCAGGCGCACGATGCCACTCACCGAACCGATCTATCATGCGCCATGCGCCGTGCGTTGCTCCTCGTCGGTCTCGTCGCGTGTGGCGATCGGCCCGACGCGCCCTCCACGGCCACCGGGTCGGCGACGACCGCGGCCGTCGGTTCCGGATCGGCGATGACCTGCATCGCCGACCAGGTCGAGCCCCACGATCGCGTGTGGGTCCGGCGCACCGACTGCACCGTCGACAACGCCGCGTGTCGCGACGACTGCATGACGAAGAACGACGCGTCCGCGTGCATGTCGCGCGCGACGACCCTCGAGCGCGACCCCGCGCAGCGCGAGGAGGCCAACGCGATGTTCATCCGCGCGTGCGAGCTCGGCACGACCGCCGGGTGCACCAACTACGCGGGCTTCCTGTGGGCGAACAACAAGGCCAACGCCGCCTCGGCGTGCGCGCTCGCGCTGTTCGAGAAGACCTGCAGCGCGCGGGATCCGTTCGGCTGCGGCATGCTCGGCCGCATGCGCGTCGACACCGCCGCGACGCCCGACGACCTCGCCAAGGGGCGCGCGACGCTCGAGGGCTCGTGCGACGCGCTCGGCGGGTTCCCGTGCCGCGTGCTCGCGCTCGAGCTCGAGAGCACCAAGCTGGGTGCGTTCGACCCGGCGCAGATCGGCGTCCTCCTCGCGCGCGCGTGTGGCGGCGGCGATCAGGCCGCGTGCGGCACCCACGCGACCGCCGCCGAGACGTTCGGCGCGGCGCGCTGACAGCTTGAGCTACGGGAACCCGAAGGGTCTCGTCGCCCCCGGCCGGTTCGTACACCACCACGGCGACGAGGCCGAGCGCCGCTGACCTGCGGGAACCCGAAGGACGGCGACGTTGCCGCGCCCGCTCTCCGATCGCTAGCATGAGCGCTCTACCCGAGAGGTCACCTGGGGATCACGGCGTTCTCACGCCGCCTCCGCTTAGATCTGGTTCGTGCAGACGACACCTCGACCGCCATGCACGGCGAGGCGGTCGCAGGTCACGCTGATTCACTCAAGGACCGGAACCGTATGACCGAACAACACATCGAGACCCTCGTCGAAGTGGGAGAAGACGCTGGATCGATCTCCCTGCTGATGCAGACGCCACCCAGCGGGACGCCGGCGTTCTTCACGGGCTCGAACACCGCGGGCTTCACGCCGAGCTACGCGGCGAGCTTCGAGGAGGGGCTCGCGCTGCTCGACGCCGTCACGGCGTGGCCCAGCCTCTGGGTCATCGAGGTCCATCCGAGGTACGCCTCGCACGTGCTGCGCGCCGTCGAGGAACGCTGGTTCGGCTCGATGCGGACGCCCTACAACGAGCGTGCGCTCCAGCGGTGGCGCCGGGTCTGCACCCGACCCGATCGGTGACAGATCGCTGAACGCGCCTACGGCGGAGGTGGGCCCGGTGGAAAGCAGGGCCGGCTGTAGCTGCAGCCCGGCCGCACGACGACCCCGAGCGGCTCCCCACCAATGGTCCGGGCCCCCTGGGCATCGACGATCCAGCTGGCGTCGCAGGCCTCCCGCAGCGCGTGCATGCACGCCGCGTCGGCGCCCGCCTCGATCGGCGCGTCGAGCGCCGCATGCTCGGACGTGACCACGCAGTACGTCCCCGGAGGCAGCGCGACGGTGAACGTCCCATCCGCGCGCGGGGCGATCGACTTCATCGACGTCCCGCCGGTGAAGCGCGTGCCCGCGTACACCAGCAGCGGCGTCGTGATCGGACGCCCGGCCTGGAGGCGCGCCTCGTCCTCGACACGTGGCCGCACCCCGCCGCACCACGAATCGTAGATGCGCGCCGTGCCCGAGACGCCGCCCGGACCGGCGACTCCTGGAGCGATCGGCGTCGCGCTCCCACCACAGGCCGCGAGAAAGAGCAGCGCGAGCGAGGTCCGGATCATGCGCCATGCTGCCACACAAACCTGCGATCCCTGCTCGCCCACGGTCGGCAGGCCGGTGATGCTCGCGGCGGACATGACGCCAGGGACGCCGATCAAGTGCACCAACTGCGGGGCGATGCTGACGAGCGGCGCGGCCCCGATCGTCGCCTGCGAGTACTGCCACGCCAAGGTATTCCTCGGCGGGGCGGGCGCGGCGCCCCCGCAGGTGCGCGCGCCCGCCGCCAGCCGCAGCCGCGGGCTGCTCGCGCTCGGCCTGGTCGTCGCGGTGATCGGCGGCGTGATCGCGGTGCGCAGCTTCGTCGCGCGCTCGCCCGCCGCGATCCCGGTGCCGGTCGCGCTCGCCGAGCGACCTCCCACGCCCACCGTGACCACCCCGACCACGCCCCCACCGCCGCCGGCGCCGCCGCCGATCGGCAAGGTCGTGCTCGCGTTCGGCGAGGCGGGCACCGGCTCGGGCCTGCTCACCAACGCGCGCGCGTTCGCGGTGACCCCGAGCGGCGAGATCGTCATCGCCGAGGTCGACACGGGCCGCGTCCAGGTGTTCGACGCCAAGGGCGCCTACCTGCGCGTGATCAACGTGCCGCCGAGCGCGCTGACCAAGGAGGTCGGGATGTACGGCGCCGCGGCCGACGACCACGGCCACGTGGTGGTGTCGCGCGCCGGCGACCTCCTCGTCCTCGACGTCGCCGCGGGCAAGGTCGTGCGGACGATCCGCGGCGACTATCCCGACCGTTACTACAGCGCCGACGTCGCGATCGCGCCGGACGGGACGATCTACGCCGTCACCGATCGCACGGGCGACATGGCGATCCTCCACGGCAGCATCGACGGCAAGGTGCTCGGCCAGATCGCGAAGACCAACACGCGCCGGTTCGCGGTCGATGGCCTGGGCTCGCTCTACCTGACGCGGGCCAACACCAACGAGCTCGAGATCCGGAACGCCAAGGGCGAGATCCAGCAGCGGTTCTCGCAGGGCAACCCCGCGCGCGGCAAGCTGTCACGCCCCGACGAGATCGCGATCGACGGGCGCGGCCACGTGTTCGTGCAGGAGAGCGATCGCGTCCTCATCTTCGACGCCGAGGGCGCGTTCCTCGCCGAGCTCGACGTCGGACCGGTCGCCGACCTCGCCGTCGATCGCGAGGGCTTCCTCTACGTGCTCGATCGCGCGAAGGTCACCAAGTACGCGCTCACCCTGCCCCGCTGAACGGGCGACCTACAGGCGCTTGAACGTGAGCGTGGCGCCCTCGTCGAGCACGCCCATGCCGGTGAGCGAGAACAGCCCGCGCGCCGGGTCGACCTGGCCCCGTGACACCAGGTTGTTCCAGAACCGCCACCGCACGACGATCGTGCCGTTGCCGGCCTCCCACCGCCCCGCGTTGCCGAGCACCGGCCCGCCCAGATGCCAACTGCGGAAGCGTTCGCGATTCGCGGTGACCTGCGTCGACGTCGCGCCACCCTCGGTCTTCTGATAGCCGACGGTGCCGTCGGGGTAGAGCGTGACGTACTGCGTGTAGATCATCGCGACCGAGCCGGACACCGACGACTCCGTGACCGCCCACAGCCCCGCGAGCCCGGTCGGATCGGTGGGCATCGCGCCACCCCCGCTGCCCTGCCGGGTGAGCGTCGCGGGTCCAGGTAGATCTCCGCCGGAGACGTCGAGGCTGTCGCCGCGGAGCACCGCCTGGTAGCCGACGGTCTTGCCGCCGACGGTGAGCGCGAGGGTGGTGCCCGCATACGTCCAGGTCAACGCCCCGCCGTTGAACGTGCCGCTGTGGTTCGCGGCGAGCACGAGCACGTAGCGGGTGGTGCCGCTCGTCACCTCCCACGTCCCGACGATCGTCTTGGTGGCCCCAGGGGCGCCAGCGCTCCCGGGCGACGGACGCTGTAGCGAGATCGGCGCGGCGAGATCACCGCCGGCGACGTCGAGCTGGGTGGGCTTGGTCAGCACCGCCTGGTACGTCGTCGACTTGCCATCCGCGGTGACGGTCAGCGTCGGCGCCGCGTACGTCCACGTGAACGCCACCCCGTTGAGCGTCCCGGCGCCGCTCGCGTCGAGCACGAGCGTGACGTTGATCTGCCCGTTGCTGTAGGTCCACGTCCCCACGATCGAGCCCGTCGCCGGGTTCGACGGAGGTGGCGCTGCGGGTGCCTTCTTGCGCGTCATCGTCGCGGGCGCGGCCAGATCCCCGCCGCTGAGCTGCAGCGTGTCGCCCTGGACGACCGCCTGGTAGCTCATCGACTGCCCGCCGATCGTGAGCGTCAGCGTCGTGCCCGACGCCTTCCAGGTGAACGGCACCCCGTTGAGCGCGCCGTTGCCGTCGCCCGCGAGCACGAGCGCGATGCTCGTGCCGGCGTTGTCGTAGATCCACGTGCCGACCAGCGGGCCGTCGGGTCTGGCCAGCGCCACGCGGACGTGTCCGACGAGCAGGAACACGAGCACCAGGAAGACGGCCCGTGTTCGAGGACCACCGGAGCGAGGCTGCGCGTCGTGCATGACCCACAGGCACTGCAATGAGAGAACCGCACGCCCCGACCGCACGGAGCCTCGCCGACCTTGCGGAACGCGCAACGCCTGCGCCCTCGTGCGCAAACCATGCGTTCCCGGCGCAGACGGTGCGGAACCTGGCAGCTGTTCCGTGACGAGGTCGGCTTCGCGATCGAGCCACCGGCCCGGTGATCGCCCGGCGCACGCGATCGGTTCCGCGTTACACTCGCCCGATGCGTCGCGCCGTGATCGTGGGGGTGCTGGTCCTCGGTGCGTGCGGCTCGCGGCTGGCGACCCAGGTCGACGGCGGCGGCGATGATGCGGGCACGGATGCCCCGCTCGCCGACAGCCCCGCTTCGATCGTGGACGGCCAGGCCTGCGGCGCGCTCACCGTCGTGCTGCGCGACTTCCAGGCGAGCCACCCCGACTTCGAGCACGCGCTCGGCGACGATCGCGGCCTCGTGCAGCCCGTCCTCGGCACCGACAACAAGCCGGTCTACGCGCCAGCCGGCGCGACGACCACCGTGTCGGGCGCGACCTCGTTCGACCAGTGGTACCGCGACGTGCCCGGCGTCAACATGACCTTCACCCAGCCGCTCCCGCTGACCGAGAGCCCCCCGGGGACCTTCACGTTCGACGATCAGACGTTCTTCCCGCTCGATGGTCTGGGGTTCGGCAACGAGGGCAACGCCGACAACTTCCACTTCACGAGCGAGATCCACGGCACGTTCACCTACCGCGGCGGCGAGGTGTTCCAGTTCGTCGGCGACGACGACGTCTTCGTGTTCGTCAACAAGCGGCTCGCGCTCGACCTCGGCGGCATCCACGGCGCGGAGTCGCAGACCGTGGACTTCGACGCGAGCGCGGGGCAGCTCGGCATCACGCCCGGGATGACCTACCAGCTCGACGTCTTCCACGCCGAGCGCCACACCACGCAGTCGACGTTCCGCATGGTCACGACGATCGACTGCTTCATCATCCAGTAGCGTCGGCGGTCGACCGGCTCAGGGGTCGGCCTTGCGCTTCACGCGGGTCATCACCTCGGACTCGACCTTCGGCGCCGCGCCGTGTGCATCGGTGGCGTCGAGGCCGAGGTTCGCGCTCCGGGTACGCGCGCTCGCGACCTGCGTGCGCACGCCGATCACCGCCGCGCCGAGCCGCGCGATCGGATCGCCCTCGGCCCACCGGCCGAGCCCGTCCTCGAGCGCGTGCGCGAAGTCGTCGGCGGTCGCGAACCGCTGCGCCGGATCGGGCGCGAGCGACGTCGCGATCGCCGCGGCGAGCTCGGCCGGGAGATCCGGTCGGCGCTCGGCGATCGGCGGCACTGCGTACGCGCGCAGCTTCCGGAACACCTCGACCTCGGTCGTGGCGTCGATCAAGCGCGTGCCGGTCAGCGCCTCCCAGAGCAAGTTCCCCACGCCGTAGAGGTCGGACTGCACGGTGCACGGGCCGCCGAGCGCGACCTCGGGCGCGAGGTAGAGCAGCTTGCCCTTCAAGGTGCCCGGGGCGGTCAGCCCGCCCGCACGGTCGCGCGCGCGCGCGAGCCCGAAGTCGGACACCTTGGCGATGCCGTTGACCCCAACGAGCACGTTGTGCGGGGACACGTCGCGGTGGATCACCGGCGCCGGCTCGCCGTCGGGGCCGACGCGCGTGTGCGCGGCGCCGAGCCCGCGCAGCGCGCCGATCGCGATCGTGACCGCGGTCGCCCACGGGAGCTGCCGCTCGGCCGCCGCGTAGACCTTGATCAGCGTGCCGAGGTCGACGCCCTCGACCCACTCCATCACCAGGTAGTACGAACCGTCGTCGCTGCAGAAGGCGTGGACCTGGACGATGTTCGGGTGCGCGAGCTCGCTGCCGACGCGCGCCTCCTCGATGAACATGTCGATGTACGTCTTGAGCGCGCGATACTCGGGGCGGATGTGCTTGATCGCGATCGCGCGCTGGAACCCGGCCGCGCCGCGCACGATGCCCTTGTAGACCGTCGCCATGCCGCCCTCGCCCGCGAGCTCGACGAGCTGGTACTTGCCGCCGATGGTCCGCCCGGTCGCGTCTGCCACGTTTCGATTCTAGCCGACCTCGTGCAGATCGCGCACCGCTGGCGTCCCCCTGGCACCTACTTCGGGTTGATCGACGACGTCATCGACATCCCCGCCGTGGCGCAGTGGAAGCTGCGCGCTCTCAGCAACGAGGCGGACACCGGCATCGCCTGGCAGGCCATCACGAAATCATCAACCGTGGCGTCCTCGTCCCACGCGTCGATTCGCAGCGTGGCACCCGCGACGAGCTGCACGTCGAAGGGCCCGGCGAAGCTGGCATTGAAGCTATCCGCGACCGCCGTGGTGAACGGCACGCCCATGGAATTACCGAGAAAGATATCGGGCGCGCCACCACCAACATCCCACGTGGAGTTGTTGTTCGGGTTGGTACTGGGCACGCTCACCGTGATGTTCGTGAGGCTGTAGACACGCGGAAAGGCAGCGACACAGGCACTCGCCACGCAGATCGTCTCGCCCGCACAAGTGTCGGCCGTCGCCGTGCATGCGGCGCCACAGTCGACCGCACAACTGCTCGTCGTTTCGGTCCCATTGCACGTGCCGTCACCGCAGAACGGTCCCGTCGAAGGACAGTCTCCCGGGCACGTCCCGCTGGTCTCCCCTGCGGTGCAGACGTCATCCCCACAGATCGCGCCGCTCGTCGGACAATCCTCCGGGCAGGTCGCGTGGCTCTCGCCACGACAGATGCCATCGCCGCATGCGGCGCCGTTATCGTCACTGGCGCACCCGCCGATGAGCAAGCCGAGAGGGCCAAGGAGCGCGACGATCTGGTGTGTCTTCATCTGCGTGAACCTGCGAGTGAGAGGTGAATGCTCATGAGTAGTCGACGACCGCGTCAGCCTGCAGCGTGGTTGTCACCGCGAGAGCGACGCCCCACCGCGTCGTGATGGGGCGTCGAGACCGCCACGCACGGTGCGGCGGTCGGTTCGTAGGGTGACCGGATGCAACAACGCGCGACACGTCGCGGGAGGAACCCGCGTGGGTAAGAAAGAGGTCCAGGAGGCCGCGATCGCCCGGGCCCAGTTCGAGGCCGCGGCGAGGTCCGTGCTCGTCACCACGGGCGACGTGCAGGCGAAGCATCAACCGGTCAACATCGTGTTCGCGGTCGGCGGCTCCGCGGGCGGCCTGTTCACGGCGGCGTCGCCCCAGCTCGCGTTCGAGGCCGCGCGCTTCCAGCTCCAGGCCGCGGCCGTCGGGCTCGGCGGCAACGCGGTCGTGTGCTGTCGGTTCGGCTACCAGGCGTACTCGACCACCAACCTCGGCTGCTCGAGCACCGGCTTCACGGTCAGCGGCTACGGCACCGTCGTCAGGTTCGTCTGACCGTGGGCTGGCTCGGCATCCTCGGCATCCTCGCGTATCGCCTGTTCGTGCGTCCGTTCCGGCGACGGCGGTGCCTGTTCGACGAGTCGTGCTCGGCGCACGGGATCCGGATGTTCCGCGCGCATGGGCTCGTGGCGGCGCTGCCGCGGATCCGGACGCGCGTCCGCGCGTGCCGCATGCCGGCCGCGGCGTGCTTCATCATCGACGCGGACGGCCACGCGCGGCTGCTGTCGGCGACCGGCCACGACGGCCAGCCACCGCCACCGCACGCCCTGCACCTCCTCGCGCTCCAGGCCGAAGCGCACGCGCGCGGCGTCGGGACCCC
>JAPLLF010000137.1:0-1858 GCA_026387715.1 Pseudomonadota bacterium | reverse complement strand
GATCATCGCGGCGGGGATCGCGATCACCGTCGGCCAGCAGCAGGCGCAGCGACAGCTCGTCGAGCATCGCGGCGTCGCCCAACTCCGGCACCTGCGCTCGGGCGCGTATCCGTCGTCGTGCAGCTGGTGCAAGGATACCGCGCTCGCGCGGAAGCTGATCGTCTTCGAGCGCACCTCCACCTCGTGGGCCGCGAGCGACGTGCTCGCGCGGCTCGCCACCTGCCCCGACGCCGAGGTCGGCATTCTCGCTGGCGTGTTGACCCTCGATCAGCCGGCGTGGCGGCGGATCTGCACCGAGCGGTGCGCCAAGGAGTTCTTCGTCGCGGAGCACGTCGTGACGGCCGAGGTGTTCGTGTCGTGCACCTACTGCTCGGTGCGCACGCCCGCAACGCTGCTGCGATGTCCGAACTGCGGCGCGATGCGCCACGACGGGTGAGCGCGCTGCTCTACAGTCGGCCGGTGAAGGCCGTACGTCCGACAAACCTCACCGCGCGGCTCGCCGCGTTTCTCGCGCTGGCCGGACGTGAGGCGATCGCGGTGGTCGAGGGCAAGGATCGCGACGAGGGGCGGCCGACGCCTGACAAGGTCGACTTCGTCGCGATGCCGTTCGCGCAGCTCCCGGCGGATTTCCCATCCGAGTCGATGCGCCTCCCCTACCTGCGGACCTACATCGCCGACGGCCTCGTCGGCTCGGGCAAGCCCGGCGTCGCGCGCCGGGTGGACCCGCCACGGCTGCCCGCGGTCGCGCTGCTGCGCGCCGATGACTATCGCGTGCTCGCCGGCGCGGACTTCGCGGACCTGCGCTTCGTCGCGCTCGGCTGAGCGGGCTCAACGCACGACGAACGCGAGGCGAATCGCGAGCGCGTGATCGTCGAGCCTCGACCAGCGATGGCGCTGCAACGCCTTCGACACGCAGCCGATCATCGACTCGTCGACCAGCGTCCCGCCGGTGCGGCGAACGCCGCCGGCGACGCCACGCGCGCCGACCTCGAGCTCCAGCGCGAGCGTGCCAGCCACGTCGGGATTGGCGTGCACCGCGTCGGCGTAGCACCTCGACACCACGGTCCGCTTCAGCTCGACGAGCGCGCGGTCCTGCGGGCTGGCTGCATCCGGAGGCGTGACGTCGGGACAGCGGAGCAACCGGAGCTTGTCGACACCGTCGAGCTTGCCGGCGTTGTGCTGACTCCAGGCCGAGGTCGGGGAGAACCGATCCGCCATCTCGGCGCGCCGACCGGCCGCGACGGCCTGATCGCCCGCGGCGTCGTCGAGCTGGATCGACGCGCAGGTCAACGCGGGAGCTTGCTCGCCCAGGGGGAACCTGGCCGCGGCGAGATCGAGCACCTTCCTGGCACGGGCCTCGTCGTCGGCGGCGAGGTACTCGCCCACGAGGTTCGCGAGCACGGGCTCGGTGCACGGGCAAGCACCGGCGCCACACGCCGCGTCGAGCGCTGGCAGATCGTCGGCCTCGACGAACGAGCCCGCGAGGTAGCGCTCGGCATCGGCGGGCGAGTCGGCCGCGGGCTCCGCCAGCAACTTGCAGAACGTCGCGCGGGCGTCGGTCCACTTGTGCCGGTCCCACAGGACCTTGCCGAGCTTGGCCAGCGCGAGCGGCCGCAGCGTCGTCGCCTTCGAAGCCCTGGAGTCGACGAGCCACGAGAATGCCGTGGTGGCATCGGCGAGCGAGGCGGGATCCGTCTGGCTCGCGAAGTACTCCCCCGCGTGGATGTAACAATCGACCGCGATCGGCGCGTCGCGCGCGTCGTAGGCGACGTCGAGGAAGGCGCGCGCGGCGGCGGCGGCCTGCGCCGGCGTCCGCGCCATCCGCTCCTTGCCATACGCCTGGAGGTAGCGCGCGCTC
>JAPLLF010000540.1 GCA_026387715.1 Pseudomonadota bacterium | reverse complement strand
GAGCCCCACCAGCGCCTCGGCGATCTGGGGATCGGGTGCGAACGCGAGCAGCGCGGCGAGCCGCACCTTGGCCCCACGTGGATGCACCGGCCAGTCGACGCCGAGCAGCGTGGGCAACCGGCCCGGCTCGCGGGTCGCCGCGAGCGCGAGCCAGGCCACCTCGCGATCGGCGACCGTAGCAGGCAGGTCCTGCAAGGTGAGGCGCTTCGCGAGGGTTGGGGTGAGCGCGGAGATCCGCGGTGACGGCACGATGCCCCAGGCGATCGCGAGGTGAGCCAGCGCAGTCTCGGCGTCGGCGGCGAGGATCGCGTCACGCGCGGCCTGGAGCACCTCGACCAAATCCGCTCGGGTCATCTCGCGAACCTAGCAGACCTGAGAACCGGAGTTCGAAGCGCCTGTTCGTCGTCGCGGGAGTCGGAGTTTGGTGGCCAGTCCCTCGTCGGCCCTCGATCGAAGGCGATCTCGGCGTCAATGGTCACCGACGTCTCGAGACACGGCAGCCTGATCCGCATCCCCAAGATCGTGAAGTCGGCCGAAGCTCTCTAGAGATCGTAGAAGTAGCCACCGTCGAGCCAGCCACCACCGCTGCTGTCGTCCTTCGGCGTGGCCGCGAGCGGCCCGGTCGCGAAGTTGACGACGCGGCCGTTCGCGAGGAACGCGCTGCCGTCCTTGGCGACCCACGCCTCGCGCATGTCCGTCCAGTCGGCCTCGGGCAACAGCTGCTTGGTGTCGCTGTCGTAGAGCCCATACATGCGCCCGCAGCCGTCGCCGCACGCGGTCTGCGTGGTGACGCGCCAGTAGTGGGTGCCGACGATCGCCTCGGCCGATCCGCAGTCATCGGGTGACGTCTGATCGCACCTCGCGGGATCGATCCCGGCGACGCGCAGCGTGCGCTTGTCGGCTGGTGGATCCCGCGTCACCACGTGCCGATGCGCGGCGCGCGCGGCGAGCTTCTCGAACACCGCCTGACCAACGAGCTTCGCCGCCTTCACGTCGGCTGCGAACTTCGCGTTCGACTCCTCCATGCCGTCGATTCGCGAACCCCGGCTGACCAGCGACGTCCCGTGCGGTCGGATCCAGACCTCGATCTGATCGAACGGTCGTCCCATCGCCGACTCCATCATCTCATTGAGGCCGAGAGTCTCCATCTCCGCTTCGTGCTCACGCTCCTCGGGCGTCTGCACGTGTGGCGGCGCGAGGTCGTACAGGACTTGGTGGCGCGCGAACGGTAGCCCGGTGATGACGACTGTGCTTTCGGGCGCCGCCGCCTGGAGATCGAGCACGCGGACCTCGTCGTCAATCCCATACCAGATCGCGTCGCCGCGCAGATCGACCTCGACCCAAGAGACCGGCCCGGGCGCGAGCATGCGCATCCGCGCGCCGTCCGACGAGACCGCGCGCACGCCCGCCAGACCGCCGAGGATCGCGACCGCGCGGCCGGCGCCGACCTCTCGCTCGAGCGTCGCGCGCAGCGTCTCGGCATGGTCGCTCGATCCACCGACGACGGGTGGCGCGGTGGGGTGAGGCGCGGTGGGGTGATGACAGCCGACTAGGAGGAGTGGAACGAGCCAGCGCATGCCGCCGAGCGTAGCGCCTGCTTGTTCGCTGCGCTCACCCGTTTTGGAGAAAGCCGGACTCGTAGACCTCACCTACTTGTTCGCTGCGCTCCGTGAGCTCGGCGCTCCGCGCGCGTCGTTTGCGGGCCTGCTTCCGGGACTTCGCGGCGCGTGCGACCGCGGTCGCCGCCGCCTTCGTCGTGACCGGATCGCCCCCGGCGGCCGCCCGCGCGTCACGCGCCTCGTGGCGCGCCTTCCGGATCGCGCTGGCGCGCGGACGTGGCGTCTTCGGCACGCGCCGACCGTACTGCGCACGCCGACACCGCGCTACCGGCACGAAGTACCTGCCAACGGACCTGCTTCGAGATCTGCCCGCGAGCGCGAGCGGCGACGCGCGCGACGCGGTCGAGCTCGGCCTCGACGCCGACGGTCGCTTCCGTGGGCGCCAAGCTCGCCGCGACTTGACCCTCGGTTGGCCATGATATCCTCTGCTCATGCGCACCGCGCTCGCGGCCTTCCTGGTGGCGGCGTCGACGACGCTCGCCTTCGCACAGCCCGAACCGATCGAGCCACTCCCCCCGCCGGACGTCACGCCGCCGGACATCACGCCGGTCACTCCGCCGCCGGTCGCCCCGACGCCGCCGGTTGCGCTCGATCCACGCGACGATGAAGGGTGGAGGCTGTACCACCATGCGTTCGCCGCGCTGATCGACGGCCAACGCGGTCAGGCGGCGACGTACGTCGATCGTTTGAGGCGCGAAAATCCGGGCCATCCGGCGGTCACGCTATCGCTCCAGTCGGGACTCGTCGACAGTCCGCTCGAGCCGGGTGTACCGAGGACGATCGTCGAGAAGTCGACGCGCGGCGCCGTCGCCGAGCTGGCGCTGTTCCAATCGCTCCACGGCCTCGCCGTCGGCATCGAGCTCGCGGTCCTTGCCGAAGTCGACGACGGAACGTCCGCGATCGGCCTCGCGCTGATCGGCGGTGCGGCCGGTGCGGTCTGGCCGCGGGGGGCTCGGCCTCGGCGCGCTCGTCGATCAGCAGCTGCGACCGACGGCGGGACAGGTTGCGCTCGCGAACTCGGGGGGGCTGTGGACCGGCGCGATCACCGCGCTGGTCACGGTCGCAGCCGACCAGCAACTCGGCGACAAGGCGTTCGCGGGGATCGAGCTCGTCGCGATCAACGTCGGCATCGGCGTCGGCGCGTATGTCGCGTCGCTTCGCCCCGACACGTCACGGGCGCAGACGCTCGTGATCGACGCCAGCGGCATCGCCGGGGTGGTCGGAGGTGGAGCGGCGGCGATCCTCATCTCCGGCGAGACCGGCGATCGCCTCGGCGCCGGGATGGCGGCTGCCGGCGCCGCGATCGGGCTCGGCGTCGCAGGCTACCTCACACGCGATTGGGGAGATCGGGCTCCGGCGTCGGCGTCGAGCATGACGACCTACGTGGTTCCCGCCGAGCAAGGCCGTGGCGGGCTCGCCGGCGTCGCGTTGTGCGATCGCCGACAGGCCGAGGCCGGTCGAGCCCGGACCGTGGATCGGCGTCGGCGTGACCATCACTGGCAGCTTCGGCGCGTCCCAATCCTTCGACGCGACGAACGCGATGCCGAGGCCCGCGGCCGTGCCGGCAAACAGCGCGGTCCCAGCCGCCTGGCTGTCGTCGGTGTTGATCGCGATGAGGCCACCGAACAGCGAGCCCAGCACGCCCCCCACATCGATCATGAACGTCCGACCGCGGCTCATCTTGAGTTGCGTCGACAGCACGGCGCCCGCCGCGATCCCGAGGTCGCCCAGGAGGACCGTGCGCGCGAGGGTCGGGGTCGCGTCGGCGGCGGCGTGGAGCTCGAGCGCCAGGACGGTCGACCAGATCAAGCCGCTATTCGCGAGCGCGACGTCACCCTGGGTGGGATGCCACGTTTTCCAGAGGCCGTACGCGACCGCGACACCCGAAATTTGGATGCCGATCGCCGTGAGTGCCTCGGTGCTATCTGCCGCGAAGCCATCGTTGAGCGCGAACGAGTTCCACGCTCCCCACGTGTGGGCTGAGTTGTAGAGCTGGGCTTCGCCTTGGTGGACGTTTCGTCCGGCGAACAGCGATGCGCCGAGCGCACCTCCAACCGCGAGCGTGTACGTCGCCGCATAGGCTCGCGGCGAGTCACATCCCGCGATCTGGCACACGTTCGCCCCGACGAACAACGAACCGATTGTCGACCAGAACACGAGCTCACCCCGCGCGATCTTGCTCGGCCCCAGCTCGTCCTCCTCGCGCTCCTCGCGCTCCGTGGCCGCGAGCCTGTCGAGGAGCATCCGGGCGCGCGCTGCGGCCGGATGGGTCGTGTATTGCGCGACGATCTCCGCGAGCTTCGTGCGTGCGACGTCGACGTGCCCCGTGGCCGCTTCGCGAAACGCCTCGTCGTAGAGCAGCCACACCCGATCGGGTTCGACTGCCCCGCCCGGTTGTGCGTGGACGATGGTGGTCGCGCCGGCGAGCGCCAGACACAACGTAGCGGTTCGAGTCATTCGAGTGACTCGACGACCCAACGCCGGCGTGTAGACTCGTTCGTTCGTCCGCATGCGGTCGTGATCGTACCACCAGCGCGCTGCAGCCATCGCCTCGGCCAGTGGGGTAGCGCGACAGGCAGCTGACGCAGACGACGCCGACCGCGTTGGCGAGCGCCACGCTCGTCTCCATCGAGTTGTCATGCGAGCCTCAACGCCTGCTTGCTGCGTGACACCTACCCGGATTGGAAGCTCCCACCGTGACGAACCCCGCCCCACCCTCTCCCCTGATCTCGGTCGCCGAGCTCGCGGCGCGCAGCGCCGTCACGATTCTCGACGTGCGCTACAAGCTCGGTGGCCCGGCCGGGGTCACCGAGTTCACGGCCGGGCACGTGCCCGGCGCGGTGTACGTCGATCTCGACACAGCGCTCGCGTCGCCACCGGGCCGCGGTGGGCGACATCCGCTGCCGGACGCGGCGACGTTCGCGCGCGCGATGCAGCGCGCCGGCGTGTCGGCGATGCGACCGGTCGTGGTCTACGACGACTGGGGTGCCCGCGCCGCGGGACGCGCGTGGTGGCTCCTGCGCTACTTCGGCCACCCGAACGTGCGCGTGCTCGATGGCGGCTGGGGCGCATGGCGAGGCGCCGGGCACGAGATCGCGAGCGGCGACGCGCGCAGCGAGGTCGAGCCCGGGACCTTCGAGGCGAGCCCGGGCGGCATGCCGATTGTCGATGCGGAGGACGTCGGCGCTGTCGGCGTGCTGATCGATGCGCGTGCGCCGGAGCGGTTTCGTGGCGACGTCGAGCCGATCGATCCGGTCGCCGGCCACATCCCGAACGCCGTGAACGTCCCGACGACCGCGAACCTCGACGCCGACGGTCGCTTCCGCGCGAACGCCGAGCTCGCCGCGACCTACGCGCGGGTCGGCGCGGTCGCGGGGGCCGACGTCGCGGTCTATTGCGGCTCCGGCGTGACCGCCGCCCACGACGTGCTCGCGCTCGAGCTCGCGGGCGTGCGCGCCAGGTTGTATCCCGGCAGCTGGAGCGCGTGGATCACGGATCCGCGCCGACCGATCGCGCGCGGCGAATAACCCGAACGAGCTCGCTCACTAGCGACGGCGGCGAAGCAGCGCGAGCCCGACGACGAACAGGCAGAACGCGCTGCTCGCCGAGCTCGTGCTCCCGCTGCAACAACCACTCGCCTCGCCGTGGGGCGTGCTGCCTGCATCTCCCGAGACCGGCGCCGGCGCGTCCACGGCGGTCGGCCGTCGGGACGACGCTGAGGATGAAGGTGCTGTGGAGGATCCCGCCGCGGCCGTCGTCGACCGCCGTCCATGCCGTAGTCCCCGACGTCAGCAGCGAACACCTCCTGCTCGCGCCGGACCATGGTGATACGGTCCACGCGTGGGCTACGCCTATTCCGTCTACAGCGTCGATCTCAAGAAGCTGCGACCGCACGGCAAGAAGCTGTTCGCCGAGCTGCGCGCGACGTTCGCCGATGACCTCGCCGAGGCCGACGAGTGGTTCGACACGGCCATCATCGAGAAGGGGGCGCCGACCCGACTCCGCGCCCTCTACCAGCTGATGATGAAGCTGCCGCTGCAGAAGGACGCCGGGTTCCAGTACGGGTACTGCGTCGAGATGTTGTGCAAGCATTTCGGCGAGCGCGTCGACGACGTGTCGCTGACCTGGTTCAGCGACGTGCTCGATCCGCTGCTCAAGCAGGCGCGTTGCCCGAAGACCGACGCGCTGCTCGGCGCCGGCGTGTTCCCGATGAAAATCCCGAAACCGTCCGACTTTCCCGAGATCGGGACGGTCACCCCGGCGAAGTGCAAGGTTGGCGCCCGCGCGATGTCCCTCGTCAAGCCGCTCACGGATGGCGACGAGAACCTCGACATGGTCGTCGACGAGGTGCGTCGATGGTTCGACGCGGGCTTGGCGAACAAGCGTGGCCTCGTGTGGTTCGTGTATTGATCCGCGACGACGCACGCTAGAAGTTTGGTGTTGAACACCCACCCGCGGGAACGCGCGAGCGCGCGGTGTGGCGGCGGCGATTGTGGACGCCTCCGAGGGCTGCGCGGCAGTCATGAAGTCGACGAAGGCACCGTGGGGCGAGCCGCCTGGTCAC
>JAPLLF010000943.1 GCA_026387715.1 Pseudomonadota bacterium | reverse complement strand
GTCCTCCGTGACGTCGACGAGGGGGGTGGCGATCGTCTCGAGCGCGTTCATCCCGATGCTGCGCAGCGCCAGCCGCTCGCGATTCGCGATCTCGTCGGGATCCTGGTCCGGATCGCCCGCGACGTCGCCGATCCCGTCACGTGGCGACCCCATCTCGTCGTGCTGGAGCGCCTGCTCCTCGCTCGTGCCGAGCTCGACGTTCGGCGACGTGTGGTCGGCGTCGTCGCTGAACCCCGACCCCTCGGCGTCACGCTCCATTCGCTGCGCGGCCTCGGCGGCAGCGGCGATGGCGGCGGCGGTGTCCGCGGTGGCCAGGGTGGCCGCGTTCACGAAGCGCTCGCGGGTGGCGAGATCGTCGTCGGTCGACGGCGGCGCGTGCGTCGGCAGCACGAAGCCCTTGGGCTGCGCGCGCGCCGCGGCCGGGCCCGACGGCGGCGCGGTCGGCTTCGTCGGACGAACGGGAGGTTTCGGCGGGGCCGGATCGACGGCGACCGACGCGAGCGGGGCCGGTGGGGGCATGGTCGCGGGCCGCGGGAGCGGCGGCGGCAGGCTCGCCGGCCGGCTACGCAAGGGCGGTGGGAGCTGCGTGTTGGGGCGGGGTCGCGGCGGTGGTGGCGCAGCCGGGAACGACGGGGGCATCACGGCCTGCACGGCCACGACCTGCGGTGGCGCGGCGAACAGCGGTGTGGTGAGTGGGGAAGGGCCGGGCAAGACGCCCCCTGGTCCCTGCCCGAAGCCGTTGCTGAAGGTCGGCGGTGGTGCCGGCGGCGCCGGTGGTTGCTGGCCGGGATCGTTGCCGAACAGCGTGTTGACGTCGAACGGGGTCGCGGGCAAGCCGGCGAGCTGTGGCCGCGGAACGATCACCGCGCGGGGGATCTCGCGCGCGGTCACGAGCGCCGCGGCGACGGCGGTGGCGATGCTCGCGAAGAACACGAGGACGCCGAACCCGTGGGGCACGGTGAGCGTGTGGCCGGTCGCCTTGATCCCGGGACCGAGCAGCAGGAGCGCGATCCCCGCGAGCGCGCCGACCGCGACGCCGCCGATCACCAGCCGGCCGATGCGCCGGCGCGCCTCGCGCCGCTGGAGCGTCGCCACCGACAGGACGAGGAGCCCGAGCGCGAGCAGCCCGCTCGCCCCGACGGTCGCGATCCCCGTGATCCGGAAGCCGGTCTCGAGCATCATGCTCGTGCAGTGCCCGTCGCCGCCGGTGTTGCAGCCGTGCGCGCCGAGCGGCGAGACGTCGACGGTCTGCAGGTGTCGAACGGCGCTGTCGACCACGGGGTGACCGAGCCACCAGGGGGTCGCGAACACCGCGACGGCGAGCAACGCCGCGGCTGCCAGCGCGAGGATCGCGCCGCCGACGCGAGGAAACATACCGAGCTAGGTTACCACGCGTCGCGAAGGGCCCGATCCCACCGGGCCTGCTTCGCGGTCCCCGATCGGCTCGGCGATCAGCGCTTCGATCAGCTCTCCGATCAGATCGAGGGCCGCGGCGGGCGTCGGGGCGGTGCGAAACAGCGCGCGCACCTGCGCAAGAGGACGCGTGCCTCCACCGCGTGATCGAGGAACGTCGCCATCGGCGCCCAGAACCCGGCGGTGTCGAGGAACACGACCGGCTTGCGGTGCGCCTCGATCTGGCGGCCGGTGAGGATCTCGAACGCCTCCTCGAGGGTGCCGAACCCGCCGGGCGCGACCACGAACGCGTCGGCGAGCTCGAACATCTTGTGCTTGCGCTGGTGCATCGTGTCGACGACGTGCTGCGCGTGGAGGCCGGGGTGGGCCAGCTCGCGGTCGACCAGGGTCGTCGGGATCACGCCGACCACGTGGCCACCCGCGGCGAGCGTGGCGTCGGCGAGCACGCCCATCAGACCGCGCGTCGCGCCCCCGTAGACGAGACCGAGGTCGCGGCGCGCGAGCGCGGTGCCCAGCTCGGTGATCGCGGCGACGTCGACGTCGCGCCCGGGGGACGAGGACAGGAACACGCAGACGGTGCGCACGCACGCATGGTAATGCGTTCGCGCATGCAGTGGCACGACCGGACGTGGCAGGAGCTGTCGCGCGACGAGCTCTACGCGATCATCCAGCTCCGGGAGGCGGTGTTCGTCGTCGAGCAGGCCTGCGCCTACCAGGACGCCGACGGCCACGATCCGAGCGCGCGTCACCTGTGGGCCGCCGACGCCGGAGGGCTCGTGGCCTACTGCCGGCTGATCCCGGCGGGGGTCAAGCTCCCGGAGGTCTCCATCGGCCGGGTGATCTGCGCAAGATCTGCGCGGGGCACCGGGCTCGGGCGGCGCTTGATGCAGCGCGCGATCGCGGCGTGCGGCGCGGTCCCGATCCAGATCGGCGCCCAGGCACATCTCGAGAAATTCTACGGAGATCTCGGGTTCCGGCGGATCAGCGAGGTCTACGACGAGGACGGAATTCCGCACGTCGACATGCTGCGTCCCCCCTGATCGCCATGCTTAGATGCGCGGATGCGCATGATCCTCGTCGGACCGCCGGGTGCAGGTAAGGGCACTCAGGCGGCCAGGCTCGTCGACAAATATCGCATCTTGCACATCTCGAGCGGCGACATGCTGCGCGCCGCGGTGAAGGAGGGGACGGCGCTCGGCATCGAGGCCGACCTCTTCATGAAGGCCGGCAAGCTCGTCCCCGACGAGGTCGTCATCGGCATGATCCTCGAGCGCATCGCGAAGCCGGACTGCGCGAACGGCTTCATGCTCGACGGGTTTCCGCGCACGCGCCCGCAGGCCGAGGCGCTCGACGCGGCGATGCTGCGAGCCGGCTTCAAGATCGACAACGTCGTCCTGATCGAGGTCCCCGACGCGCTGCTCGAAGAGCGCGCGTGCGGTCGCCGCACCGATCCCGAGACCGGCACGATCTACCACCTCAAGTACAACCCGCCGCCGGTCGAGGTGGCGTCGCGGCTCGTGCACCGCAAGGACGACACCGTCGAGGCGGTGACCACGCGCGTGCAGAAGTACCACTCGGAGACCGCGCCGATCGTGCCGTTCTACGAGGCGCACGGGATCCTCAAGCGCGTCGACGGCGTCGGCGATCCGGACGTGATCACGCAGCGGATCACCAAGGTCCTGGGCGCCTGATGGCCGGCTTCGATCACCGCACCGTCGACGCCCGCTGGCAGGCGTTCTGGACGCGCGAGAACACGTTCGCGACCCCGACCGACCGCACGCGGCCCAAGTACTACGTGCTCGACATGTTCCCGTACCCGTCGGGCGATGGCCTCCACGTGGGCCACCCCAAGGGCTACACCGCGACCGACGTCGTCGCGCGCGCCAAGCGCATGATGGGGTTCAACGTCCTCCGCGTGATGGGCTGGGACAGCTTCGGGCTGCCCGCCGAGCGGCGCGCCGAGCAGACCGGCGAGCACCCGAGCGTCATCACGAAGCGCAACATCGCGACGTTCAAGGCGCAGCTCCAGAAGCTCGGCCTGTCGTACGACTGGTCGCGCGAGCTCGCGACCAGCGATCCGACCTACTACAAGTGGACGCAGTGGATCTTCTCGGTCCTGTTCGAGCGCGGCCTGGCGTACCGCAAGGAGGTCGCCGTGAACTTCTGCCCGGCGCTGGGCACCGTGCTGGCGAACGAGGAGGTCCACGACGGCAAGTACATCGAGACCGGCGATCCCGTCGAGCAGCGCAACATGACGCAGTGGATGCTCAAGATCACCGCGTACGCCGATCCGCTCGTCGAGGATCTCGCGCTGGTGGACTGGCCCGCCGGCACGCTCAAGAAGCAGCAGGACTGGATCGGCAAGTCGATCGGCGCCGACGTCGTGTTCAAGGTCGCCGATTCGGATCGCTCGATCACCGTGTTCACCACGCGCCCGGACACGCTGTTCGGCGGCACGTGGGTCGTGCTCGCCCCCGAGCATCCGCTCGTCGACGCGATCACCACGCCGGCGCAGCAGGCCGCGGTCGCGGCCTACCGCGAGGAGGTCAGCAAGCGCAGCATCCGCGACCGCACGATGGAGGCGGCGGATGCGCCGAAGACCGGCGTCGCGACCGGCGCGTTCGCGACGAACCCCGTCAACGGCGCGCGCATCCCGATCTGGATCGCCGACTACGTGCTCGCGAGCTACGGCACCGGCGCGGTGTTCGCGTGCCCCGCGGGCGACGAGCGCGATCACGCGTTCGCGACCAAGTTCGGGCTGCCGATCGTCGAGGTCGTCCAGGGACCCGCGGGCCACGACGTCCAGGCCGCGGCGTTCACGGGCGACGGCCCGCACGTCAACTCCGGGTTCCTCGACGGCCTCGGCAACGACGCCGCCAAGACCGCGGTCATCGCGTGGCTCGCCGAGCGCGAGCTCGGCAAGCAGGTCGTGCGCTACAAGATGCGCGACTGGCTGTTCTCCCGGCAGCGCTACTGGGGCGAGCCGTTCCCGACGATCGAGAAGCAGGACGGCACCGTCGAGCTGGTGCCGTTCGCCCAGCTGCCGGTCACGCTGCCCGCGATCGACGAGTACAAGCCGACCCGCGACGGCCAGCCGCCGCTGGCGCGCGCCGTGGAGTGGCGGCAGACGACCGACCACGACGGCCAGCCTGCGCTGCGCGAGACCAACACGATGCCGCAGTGGGCGGGGTCGTGCTGGTACTACCTGCGGTTCATCTCCCCGACGAACGACCAGGTTGCCTGGGATGCCGACGAGGAGAAGTACTGGATGCCGGTCGACCTCTACGTCGGCGGCAACGAGCACGCCACCCTGCACCTGCTCTACGCGCGGTTCTGGCACAAGGTGCTGTTCGACGCCGGCCTGGTGTCGACCAAGGAGCCGTTCCAGCGGCTGTTCCACCAGGGGATGATCCACAAGACGTCGTTCCAGGATCCGACGACCGGGAAGTACTTCTATCCCGAGGAGGTCGAGCCGCGCGGCGACGACGACAAGAGCTGGTTCGTGAAGGGGACCGACACCGCGGTCGTCACGAAGTTCGACAAGATGTCGAAGAGCAAGAAGAACGTCGTCAACCCCGACGACATGTGCAACGAGTACGGCGCGGACGCGATGCGCATGTACGAGCTGTTCATGGGCCCGCTCGAGGATGGTGTCGAGTGGGCGACCGACGGCGTGCGCGGCACGCGCGGCTTCCTCGATCGGTCGTGGCGGCTGCTCGTCGATCCCGAGACCGACACGCTGACCGCGAAGGTCTCCGAGGACGCGCCGACGGACAACAAGGACCTCGAGCGCGCGCTGCACGCGACGATCAAGCGCGTCACCGAGTCGGTCACCGACCTGCGGTTCAACACCGCGGTGGCGCAGCTGATGACGTTCGTCAACGAGGCGACCAAGGCCAAGCAGATCCCGCGCGCGTGGTTCGAGGCGTTCGTGAAGATCATGTCGCCGTTCGCGCCGCACCTCGCCGAGGAGATCTGGCAGCGGCTCGGCCACACGACGACGATCGCCTACGCGCCGTGGCCGGCGTTCGACGAGGCCAAGCTCGCGAAGGACACGATCACGATCGCGATCCAGGTCACCGGCAAGATGCGCGGCACCGTCGACGTCGCGGCCGATGCCAGCGAGGCGACGATCCTCGCCGCGGCCAAGGCGGAGCCGAAGGTCGCGGAGCTGATCGCGGGCAAGGCGATCAAGCGCGAGATCTACGTCAAGGGCAAGCTCGTCAACCTCGTCGTCTAGCGGCCTTCTGGGCGTCGCAGAGGACGGGTAGCCGGAAGCCGGCGCGGCAGCGGTAGCGGCAGCGGCACCGGCACCGGCAGCGGCAGCGGCACCGGCAGCGGCAGCGGCAGCGGCACCGGCAGCGGCAGCGGCAGCGGCAGCGGCAGCGGCAGCGGCAGCGGCACCGGCACCGGCACCGGCACCGGCACGGCACCGGCACCGGCACCGGCACCGGAACCGGAACCGGCACCGGCACCGGAACCGGCACCGGCAC
>JAPLLF010001116.1 GCA_026387715.1 Pseudomonadota bacterium | reverse complement strand
GCTACATCGTCGCCCCATCGCGGGAGCGTGCCTCGCCGAGGCCAGGGTGGATCAATATCCCGCCGCCGCCGCCGGCTCGCGATCCGGTCTCCGGGTCAGTATCCCGCCGCGCGGTGGATCTCAGTTAAGTCGCCGCTGAAGAACTGCCTCAACTGGTACGAGGCGCTGGCGTTCTGCGCGTGGGACGGCGGATTTCTGCCGACCGAGGCCGAGTGGAACTACGCGGCGAGCGGCGGCACCGACCAGCGAGCGTATCCGTGGTCGAACCCGGCGGCGTTGCTGGGCATCGACGACACGCGGGCGAGCTACTACGTAGACACCACGAAGCAATGCTTCGGGGACGGCGTCAACGGCTGCGGGATCACCGACCTCATCGTGGTCGGAACGAAGCCCGCGGGCGACGGGCGTTGGGGCCAGTCGGATCTCGGCGGCAACGTCTGGGAATGGGTCCTTGACTGGTACGCGAGTCCGTACCCGCAGAATCCGTGCCCCGACTGCGCGAACCTCACACCTGCGACGTACCGGGTTCTCCGCGGCGGGGGCTTCAGCGATGGTGCGTCCTTCCTGCGGGCGGGCTACCGCAACGACTTTGATGCGACACTTCGCGACTACAACATCGGGCTCCGGTGCGCGAGGACACCGTGAACGACGACCGCTTCGCGTTCGCGTCGATCGGTGAGCCCTTCCCCAACCCGCCTTGTTGAACCGCATCCGTCATCTTGGCGAACTGATTCCGTGGCCCCAGCAGGAATCGAACCTGCGACCTACGCTTTAGGAATGTAGGGTTGATGACAATTCGGTGATATGACGTGTGATGGCGTCAGGTGGTTCCTCGACGGTAACCGACGCTTTTCGTGGTGACTAGCCATCGGTTGTCGTGGGATGTTTGTGTCCTAGGTTCCTAGATTTCGGTTCTAGGACACACCCCGGAGACCCATGGCCAGCCTCAAGATCACCGAGAAGTCCGTCGCCGCCATCACGCCGCCGACCGATCCGCAGTCGTACTACTGGGATTCCGATCTCACCGGCTTCGGCGTCGTCGTCGGGCGCACCGGCCGCAAGACGTTCGTGGTGCGCACGCGTGTCGCTGGCACGCTCCGCAAGGCGGCGATCGGCGTCGCCGGCCAACCTCGCGCCGATGGCCACGTGTGGACGGCCACGCTGGCGCGGATCGAGGCGAAGCAGCTGCTCGGCAAGATGGCCGGGGGCATCGACCCGAACGCCGCGAAGCGCGCATCGCTTGTCACCGGACCGACGTTGCGCGACGGCCTCACGCTGCACGTGGCCAACATGCGCGCCGGCAAGAACCGACGGCGCAAGGTCTGCTCGCCGCGGTCGATCCAGAAGATGGAGTCGGAGGTGCCGCGGCATCTCGGCGAGTGGCTCGACCAGCCGATCGCCGCGTTGACCGCCGCCGAGCTGCAGAAGGTCTGCGACAAGATCGAGCGGGACACACCCAAGCGTGCTGACGCCGTCAACGCACCCGGCGTCGCGCAGGCGAACAAGATCATCGCGCACGTGTCCGCGATCTGGAACGCGCTCGACAAGCTCCACGACCTGCCCGGCAAGAACCCCGCGACCCGGCTGTCGCTGTCCGCGCTCAAGCCCCGCGAGGCGCGCATCGACGACGGCGTAGGCTTCACCGACTGGTACGCGAAGGTCATGGCCATGGACAACGCCGTGCGCCGCGACCTGCAGCTCGTGTCGCTGTTCACCGGCATCCGCTCCGAGGGCCTGCGCAACCTTCGCTGGGACGACGTCGACCGCGAGCGCGCGCTCCTCCACGTGAGGAAGGCCAAGGGCGACAAGCCGTACACGCTGCCGCTGGTCGCGACCGTGCGGAAGCTCCTCGACGAGCGCCAGGTCGACAACGCGAAGGGGTTCGGGCATCTCGGCGGCGATCAGGGATGGGTGTTCCCGTCGATCTCGCGCGACATGCAGCGCGTGCAGGCCGTCGCCGAGGTCAAGGAGCGACGCCTCGACAAGACGCGCGAGGACGACGACGGCGACCCCGTGCTGGTGAAGTACCTGCCCGGGATCCACGCGAACCGCCGCACGTACAACAGCGTCGCGATCGAGATCGGCATCCCGCCCGAGCCACGGCTCGCGCTGATGAACCACGAGGGCCGGGGCGTCAACGTGAAACACTACGGCATGCCGCAGACGTGGGACTACCTGCGCTCGTGCGCCTCGAAGATCGAGGCCGCGCTCCGAGTCCGCCTCGGGCTTCCAGCTGTCGTTACGGAGATCGTCGCGCCAGCCGTCGCGAAGGAGACACGCAAGCGGGTCGCGACAACGAACTCGATGCGCTCGACAGGCAAGCCCCCGCCTGCGTCCCCAGACGTCAGCGTCGGGCCGTCCGACAGGCTCGCCGCGGCACGGGTGCGCGTTGAGCGGGTAGCGGAGCGCAGGAATGCACCAGCCGGCTGGGTAGATCTCGTGATGCAGGAGCTTGCCGAAGGTGCACCGAAGCGACCTCGCGGCACAGGTACCAAGCCGCGCGGAAAGCTGCGCGCCGTATGACGACACGCAAGCGACGAGCGGCCACGCGTTCAACCCGTCGACGGCCGACCAGCGAAAAGATCGACGCCGAGCGTCGAGGCCGCGAACTGATCGCGAACCGCGACCGACGCGACGTGCTCATGGGTCGATGGAAGATCATGAACGACGCGATCGTCGCCTTGCTTGCGATCTTCGACGAGCGGGGGCTGCGAGAGCCTCGACCACGCCACGGATCGCGTACTCGCCGAGCTTGCCGGATCCGGCAACCAATTCGCCGCGATCAAACACAACGCTTCGGACATCCGCAGCATTGACCTCGCACAGCGCGCGGGCGCGGACATCCGCTGGGCCAAGCGACAGAACAAGGATCTTCGTGACCGGATCTCGAAGCAGCTCGCAGCCGTCAGGGCCGCGCTCGCGGAGCGACTCGCGAAGCCCTCGAAGTTCGGGGGGATTCAAGCCCTCGCGGTGGGCCGCCACGAGCAGACGATCGCCACGCTGACCGCTCGACTCAAGCGCATGTCCTCGCCGAGGAAGTGACGCTCTCAGGAGGGGGACATTCGCGATCATCAGATTGTCCCTCTTACTAGCCACGCCGCGGCCTCACAACTGAGGACATGACGCATGTCACCGATGAAGCACAGAACGTCGACGATGACCCCATCCTCGACACCAGAGGTGCCGCCGAGCATCTGAAGCTCTCGACCGTCACGCTTCACCAGTGGCGGCTGGTGGGCAAGGGACCGGCGTTCTACCGCTTCGGGCGGCAGATCCGCTACCGGCTCCGGGACATCCGCAGCTACATGGAAGCGCGGCGCGTCGGGGGAGAGAAGTGAGCCGCGCGCACGCCATCGCCAAGGTGCTCGCGTCCGCTCTCGACGCGACCGACAAGCTCGAGCCGGCCGAGCGCGACTTCATCCGCACGATGCTCGTGGCCGACCTCCGATCGCGCTGGCCCGAGTCGGTGTCGCCGCTGACACTCGGACCGCCGACGGAAGCGATCCGCGATCCCCGAGCTCGGGAGGAAGGCTAGCCATGGCCCGCGTGAACCTCGACGGGAAGGTCTGGAAAGACCCGCGCGTGAAGCGGCTGGCGAAGCGCCGCGCGTGCTCCGTGCGCGAGACCGTGGGAACGCTCGCGGCCGTCTGGGACGTCGCGTACGACAGCAAGACGCCCGAGATGTCGCGCGCCGACGTCGACACCGCTGCCGAGTCCGACGGCTTCGCCAGCGACATGGTGCTCGAGCAACTCGCCGACGACGTGGACGCCGTGCTCGTGCGGCTGCGCGGCGTGCTCGAGCGCATCCAGTACCTGTTGAAGCAGTCGGACCGCGGACGCCTCGGTGGGCTAGCAAAGGCTAAGCGGTCGCCAGGCGAACGCCAAGCGAACGCCAAGCAAACGCTTAGCAACCCCCTGGCACCCCTGAAGCAACCCCCTGCCCTACCTCCTTCTCCGTCTCCGTCTCCTTCTCCGTCTCCTTCTCCTTCTCCTTCTCCTTCTCCTGATCTGGATCTGGATACAGAGGTTGCGCCGCTGGCGCTGATCCCTTCGGGTGCGTCGGGTTCCACGAAGGCCCGGAAGCCACGGGCGGGAGCCAAGGCCGCCCCGATGGCCACGGAGCCGGCAGAGTCGGCAGAGCCATCCGATCACGCACGAGCTCGTGCGCACTTCGACGCCAGGCACGGCGAACGCTTTCGCGGCACGTCGCCGACCTGGACGAAGGGACTGCTCATCGCGCTGGCGATGCTGCTCAAGCAACACACGGCGGACGAGTTCATCCGGCGCACCAACATCATGTTCGACGCGCCGCCGAAGTGGCCGACCTCTCGCACCCTCTCGACGCTCATCAGCCAGTTCGATTTCTTCGTCGAACCCGGCACCGACAACAGCAGCAATCCCAACGCACGGATCGGACGCGCCGAGCCGGCACCGCCCGAGGCCTACGCCCTCGATCAAGGAATCCCGTCATGAGCCAATCGAAAGACCGCCCCGCCGTCCCACTGGAACCCATCACCAGCTTCTACCGGATGATCAACGAGGACAGCGGCGAGCCCGATCCCGTCCTCGCCGACGACCCTGCAGGGTTCGCCCTGTTCCGCGAGCAACGGGTCGGCACCTACATTTCGCGGCTTCCTGGGTTCCGCGCGGCCTTCGATCAGCCGGCGCGGTCGGTCGACTCGCTCACCGAGCGCGAGATCCAGAACCTCGAGAGCGAGCTGCGCATGGCCTGGCATTGGGAGCAACGCGAGCGGGCCGATCGGGCCGAGCAGCGCGACCGCGCGTTCTCGAAGCAGATGCCGGCGCGCGCTGGCGCAGACGCACGCACCGCCGACGTCACCCGGGCGGCGATCATCGCGATCCAGGCGTGGGGCGCCGACCCGACGAAGACGATTGCGGTCCTGTCGGGCGGCGTCGGGACTGGCAAGACCGTCACCGCTTGCTGGTGGGCGCTGCACGCCGCTACGGTCCCGACGTTCGTCCGGGCGACCGAGCTGGCGACCGCGAGCCGCTACGGCGACGAGCGCGACAAGTGGTACGGGGCAAGGGGCCTCATCGTCGACGACCTCGGGGCCGAGTACCTCGATCCCAAGGGCTCCCTGTTGGTCGACCTCGACGAGCTCGTCGATCGGTTCTACGCCGACCGACGCCGGCTGGTCATCACGACGAACCTCATGGGCAAGCCGTTCGCCGAGCGGTACGGCCAGCGCATCGCGGACCGGCTACGGCAGGCCGGCTCGTGGATCACCGTCGCTGGCGCGTCGCTGCGGAACGGCAAGGCTGGCAAGTGATGCCGGCAAATGGTCCCCCTGCCGCTACTCCGAGCAGCCTGTAAAACAGCATGACCGATCAGCGTGCCAAGAAACCGAAGCTCGCGACGCCGGCCAGCTGGAAGCCTGGGGTCAGTGGCAACCCGAACGGCAGACCGCGCACCGGACTGGCGTTCGCCGAACGCGTCCGCGAACGCGTCGACCCCGACCTCGTGATCAACCTCGCCATGCGTGTGGCTGATGACGAGTCGATGCCAGCTGACGCACGGCTGTCGGCGCTCTGGCCGCTCATCGATCGCGGCTTCGTCAAGCCGCCCACCGCGTCGACCATCGACCTCACGACGACCCGCACACCAGAGCGGGACTGGACGTCGGTGTCCGTCGACGAGCGGCGCGCACTACTCGAGCGGATTCGATCGGTCCCGACCATCGGCACGACGACCGACACCACCCAACCATCAGAGCGACGCTTACCCAATGCGCCGCTCCCCGAAGACGACACCGTCTAGGGCACAGCATCTAGGACACACGCATGTCTAACC
>JAPLLF010001271.1 GCA_026387715.1 Pseudomonadota bacterium | reverse complement strand
GATCGAGCGCTGGTTGCAGAAAGGCTTGAGCGAAGCTGCACGGGGCGTGTTCAGCGTGTTCCTTGTTCCGATGTCGTCGTCGGTCGGGTGGTTCAACGACCTCGTCGTGCCGTATGCCGAGTGGCACACGTTTCGTGGGCGCATCGCGTTCGTCGACCCGGTGCCTGGGCACAAGCGAGAGAATCCGAAGCAAGACAACCTGCTCGTCATCTTCGATCCGCAGTCACACGTCGTCGGGCACACCGCTGTGCGGTCATCGAAAACCGGCAAGGTGATGTGGACGAACGCCCGCGAGCGCGCTACGGGAAACACACATGAAGACGATGTTCACGCCTCGCGAGCTTCCGCCCCCGCCGCCCCCGCAGTGTAAGGAGTGCGCCCGCTTGGAGTACGCCTGGCGCGCGGACGAAGAGCGCATCTTCACGGACAGCCACGTCATCGCGCGCCTGACGGGCCTGCTGCGTCGTTTGCGCCTCGCGGCGGCCCTGAGTCCGGCTCATGGCTCTGAAGAGGAACAGGGAGCGCTCCGGGCGCTCTTGGCCCAAGTGGACGACGTGCTGGACAACTAGGAGGACGACATGGGCGCTTGGGGATATGGAGCCTACGAAAACGACGCGGCGGGCGACTGGCTGTTCCGGCACGTCGTCCCGCGACTGCTCCGCACGATCTCGTCGAAGAGTGCCGACACCCACGAAGTGCTTGCTGCACTCGCCGTCGCCCACGACCTAGCCATCGCACCGTGGCTCGACGCCGCCGAGGTCGACGCCGCCTTCACACGCATCGAGAAGGCCGACGCAGCCTCCGGTTGGGACGACCCCACGCGCCGCCGGCGCTACGTCCGCACGCTGCAACGCCGCATCCACAAGGCCCTCGGCGGGCAGACGCGCTCATGGAGCCCGCTCCGCGTGATCGCCAGCAAAGACCCGCCCGCAAAGAAGAACCCGACAACGAAGCCCCGGCGCACGACGAAGGCCCGCGTGCTGGACCGCGAAGCCTAGCTCTTCTGCTTCTTCTTGGGGGCGAACGCCCACCACAACAACGCGATGCCGGCGACGTACGCCCACGGCGGGATGCTGGTGGCCTTGCCGCCGCCCTCCCCGACAGGCAGCTTCGGAATCTTCGCGGTGGTGCGCTTGAACACGGCCTGCGCCCACGCCTCACCCTGTGGGGCGAGATCCCCGCCCCCCGCCGTCGACGGTCGTGAGTCGATGGTGCGGAAGCCAAAGCGCTTGAGCGCTTCGTTCAAGATGGCGCCAGCGCGCGTGTTCAGGTTGCCTGCGCCTTGAGCCGCGACCTGCGCGGAGAAAGCCGGCGGGCCGACATACCAGACGTTGCTCGACGGCAGCGCGTCAGCGAGGCTCTTGAGACGATCGGCGCTGGTCCCCGGCGGCGCATTGTCGCTCGCGGCCGCGTCGTTCGTCCCAAGAGTGATGACGGCGATGTCGAAGCCGAGCGGGTTTGACAACCGCGTCGGAACCTGGGCCGCGTGCTTGCCGCCGGCCAAGTAGTCGACAGCAGCCGCACCGGCGTTGGCGACGACGGTGACGTCCGCGCCCATGCCCTTGAAGAGCTGGGCGAGCGCCTGACCGTAGAAGCCGAGGGTGTGGCTGTCGCCGAGCAGCAAGACATTCACTTGCGGCTCCGCATGAGCAGGTACGCGCCGATCCCGGCGATGGCGAGCACGCCGATGCCGGCCCCGGCAGCGCCCGCGATCTGCGCGGTCGTGAACGGCCTGCCGTAGAAGGCGATGCTGGCGCTCTTGAGCGGCGTGCGGACGCGAGCAACCCTGTCGCTCAGGTTGCCTTCGATCGAGACGACCTTGTCGCCGTCAACGCCTTCGACGATGCCCATGGCTGACACTCGCCGTCGGGTTCGCGCGCGACGGTGTCGGCACGACGTAGCTGGCGAACGGGATGCCGGCTTGGTCCAAGACCCACGACACGAAGTGCGCGCACCACGCCTCGTTGCGTCCGCCACTGTAACGGGCGTAGGCAGCGGGCTCTCGGATGCCCGAAGCAAGCTCTTGTCGTGCGATCTCGACGGGAGTCGGCATCAGCGGTTGCCTTTGTGGTACACGGCGTAGGCGCCCACGCCGAGCAGCGCCCAAGCCCACCAAGGCACACCGAGCAGGCCGGCGCTCTGAGCACCCGCGCCCGGGGGCGGCGGCGCAACGGGGCCGGTGGGGCCGGTCGCGTTGCCGAGCACGCGCAGCTGCACCTGACGACCGGGGATGGCGAGCGCCTGGCCGCGCTGCGATTGAAGAAGAGCGAGTTCGCGAGGGTCCATATCCCTAGTCTAGCCCGCGTCTGTTTGCTACATGACGACGATGGACGAAGAGGTCATTGTCGAGCTTCCGCTTCCCGAAGCCCTGCGCGTGCTGCTTGCCAGAGCCAGAGCGTCTTTGAAAGCCGGCAAGAAGGCCGTCGTCGAGGTCGGGCAGCCAGAGCTTCGCGGCATTTACGCGCTGTCCACCGCCGTCGACAACGCCCGCAGGAGCCGGAACAAGCTCCGCAAGCAGTTGCAGGCCCAGAACAAGGTGCTGGAACAGACCCGCAAGGACGCGCACGACCAGAACCTCTTGAACAACCGCGCCGTGGTATCGCTGTTGGTCGACGTCGAGCGCATCCTGTCGGGCGAAGTGCAGGACGACGCCGTCCTGCGAGCCATTCACGCCCGGGTCGCCGCGTTCGTGCGCCGCTCCGCGCTCGCCGACCGCCGCAAGACCGCCCAGAAAC
>JAPLLF010000718.1 GCA_026387715.1 Pseudomonadota bacterium | reverse complement strand
CGCTCACCGAGATCGCGACCGGCGAGCGCAGCGGCGAGGCCGCGGTCGCGCGCTGCTACGGCGGCCTGCGCGCCGGCGCGATCGGCGAGGTCACCGTCGTCGATCCGCAGGCGCGCGTCGATTCGGACTCCGGCTCCACCGACTCGATGTCGCCCGGGACCGTGCTCGGCGGGGCCTACCGGGTCGTGCACGAGCTGTCGCGCGGCGCGATGGGCGTCGTGTATCGCGGCGAGGACCTCGGGCTCGGCCGGCCGGTCGCGATCAAGGTGCTGCGCTCCGACCTCGCGTCGGATCGCGATCTCGTGCAGCGGTTCCGCGCCGAGGCCGCGATCCTCGCTTCGCTGCATCACCCGAACCTCGTCCAGGTGTTCGCGCTCGGCGAGCACGCGGGCGAGGTCTACTTCGTGATGGAGCTCGTCGAGGGCCAGCCGCTCAGCGAGGTGTTGCGCTCGACGATCGAGGCCACCGAGTGGTTCCCGATCGAGGCAGTCGCGCAGATCACGACCGAGATCGCCGATGCGCTCGACGCGATGCACGACGCGGGCCTCATCCATCGCGACGTCAAGCCGGCGAACATCCTGCTCGATCGCGAGCGCGACCGCGCCGTGCTCGTCGACGTCGGCGTCGCGGTCAAGGCGGGCGATCAGCGCGACTCCGCGGGCACGCCGGGCTTCGCCGCGCCCGAGTCGTTCATGGACCAGGAGGGCACCCCCGCGACCGACGTCTACGGCCTCGCCGCCACGGTCTACAGCATGCTGTGCGGTCGGTCCCCGTACGGCTCCGGGCCGGCGATGCAGGTCGTCCAGCGCCAGCTCCACGATCCGCTGGTGCCGCCGTCGTCGATCCGGGTGCAGCTCACCGACGCCGTCGACACCGTGATCGCCAAGGCGCTCGCGCCGACGCCCAAGCGTCGCTGGGCCTCCGCGTCGACGTTCGCGATGGCGCTCAAGCGCGCCCTCGAGCGCTCGCCCGATGACATCACGCCCCCCGCGCGCGTCCCCAAGGATCGCGTCGTCGATCCGATCGTCGCCGCGCAGTCGCTGATGGGGCCGACGACGAGCATCGCGCTCGACAACACCGCCATGCTGCCCGCGATGATGGTGCGGCCGGACGGCCGCGTGCGCGCGGCCCACCTGCGGGTGCTGTCGCGCATCCTGCGGCACTCGATCGGCGAGTCGGGCATGGCGCGGCTGGCCACCGAGGTCCCCGCGCTCGCCGACGCGCTCGCCCCCACGCTCGCGCCGCTTGGCTGGATCCCGCTGACGGATCTCGTCGCCGTGTTCCGGCGCGTGCGCCTGCTCGTGCCGAGCCCGCTGATCCCGCGCAAGGTCGGGCGCGGGACGATGAGCGCGACGTTCGCGCAGCTGTTCGGAGCCGATCCGACGTCGCTGCCGCCCGAGACCGTGATCGGCGCGCTGCCGACCTACTGGGCGCGCTACCACGACTGGGGCGAGCTGACGTGCGTGCTCCAGCCTGGCTGCGCCGACATCGTGCTGCTCGGACACCCGGGGTCGACGGACGTCTGCGCGATGGTCGGGGCCGAGCTCGAGCGGATCGTCGAGCTCACCGGCGCGACCGCGGTCGGCGCGACGCACACGGCGTGCGCGTGCATGGGCCAGCTGCACTGCGAGTTCCGGCTCAGCTGGACTTCGTGATACGAGCGAGGCCATGCGCCAAAAGTTCGTGGTCGGCAACTGGAAGCTCAACAAGACGATCGCCGAGGCCCTCGCGCTCGTCACCGAGCTGAAGAATCAGCTCGGGGCGGTCAAGGGCGTCCAGATCGGCGTCGCGCCGACGTTCGTCGCGTTGCCGTCGGTCGCCAAGCGACTCGAAGGCTCCAACATCGCGACGTGCGCGCAGAACACGCACTGGGAGGCCTCGGGGGCGTGGACCGGCGAGCTGTCGGCGCCGCTCCTCGCCGAGGCCGGTGCGTCGTGGGTGATCGTCGGGCACAGCGAGCGCCGCCAGCACTTCGGCGACACCAACGAGACCGTCGGCAAGAAGGCCGTCGCGACGATCGCGGCGGGGCTCGGCGCGATCGTGTGCGTCGGCGAGACGCTCGCCGAGCGCGACGGCAACCGCACGCTGCCGATCGTCGACGATCAGCTCGCCGGCGCGCTGGGCGGGATCGCCGCGGCCGCGACCCCCAAGCTCGTCATCGCCTACGAGCCGGTGTGGGCGATCGGCACCGGCCGCACCGCGACCCCCGGGCAGGCCCAGGAGGTCCACGCGCACATCCGCAAGCGGCTCGCCGAGCGCTATGGCCAGGTCATCGCCGACGGGATCCGCATTCAGTACGGCGGGTCGGTGAAACCGAGCAACGCGGAGTCGCTGATGGCCGAACGTGACATCGATGGCGCGCTGGTCGGGGGGGCATCGCTCGAAGCCGCCGATTTCATTGCGATCGTGAAGGCTGCCCGTCCGTCCTGACAGCTTGCGATCGGTGACGCACTGGACTACAAGCTAGGTCGCTCATGTCGACCCTCGTCACGATCGTGCACATCATCGTCTCCGTGTTCCTCATGCTCACGGTGCTGCTGCAGTCGGGCAAGGGCGGAGGTATGGGAGCGGCGTTCGGCGGCGGCAACGCCGCGACGGTGTTCGGTGGCTCGGGAGCGTCGACGTTCCTCCGCAAGCTCACCGCGGGCGCCGGCACGATCTTCATGCTCACGTCGATGACCCTCGCGTTCATCGCCTCGCACAACTCGGCCGATTCGCTCGAGAAGTTCGGCGAGCAGCAGGCGGCCGTCGCCGACGAGAAGGACAAGGCGAAGGAGAAGGCGCTCGACGACGCCAAGAAGAACGGCTCCGGCTCGGGCTCGGACACCAAGTCGATCACCCTTCCCGATGGCACGTCCGTGCCGTTCGAGATGCCGCCGTCGAGCGGCTCGGGTCTCGAGCTCCCGCCGCTCGACACCGGCTCGGGCGCGGTGACGCCGCCCGCCACAGGCTCCGCGACCACGCCCGCCGCCGGCTCCGCGACCACCACGCCGACGCCCGCCGCCGGTTCTGCGACCACCACGCCGACGCCCGCTGCCGGTTCTGCGACCACCACGACGCCCGCCACCAAGCCGGCGACCCCGACCCCGACGGCTGGTTCCGCGGCGAAGCCCGCGCCGACGCCCGTGACGCCGAAGCCGGTCACGCCCGCGCCGGTCACGCCCGCGCCGGTCA
>JAPLLF010001026.1 GCA_026387715.1 Pseudomonadota bacterium | reverse complement strand
GACGGCGCCGAGCCCGAGCACTGCGCCTACGCGCTCGCGTTCGTCGAGCACGGCGGGCGCACGCTGCTCGTGCACGCGCCCGCGTGGAACCGGCTCGAGGCGATCGACGCGCGCACCGGCGAGCCGCGCACCGCGCGCGGTCCGACGACCGCCGGGCCCGACGACGCCACGCCCCCGCTCCACGACCTCGACTACTTCCACGGCGGCCTCGAGGCCTCGCCCGACGATCGCTGGATCGTCGACAACGGCTGGGTCTGGCACCCGGTCGGCATCGTGACCGTGTTCTCGGTCGACGCGTGGCTGGGCGGCAACGTGTGGGAGACCGAGGACGGCCCGACGCGGCGCGCGCTGGCCCAGCGCCTCTATCACTGGGACAAGCCCGTGTGCTGGCTCGACGACCACCACCTCGCGATCGCCGGGTACGGCGACGACGACGCGTGGCTCTTGCCCGACGCCGTGCGGATCTTCGACGTGCGCACCGGCGTCGAGCAGGACTGGTTCCCGGGGCCGCACGGCGAGCTCGTCGCCGATCGACTGCTGTTCGCGCTCGGCGAGGCCGGGCTCACCGCGTGGGACCCGATCGACGGCGCGCGGCTCGCGCACGCGCCCGACGCGCGCGCGCACCGCTACCACCCCGACGCCAAGGTGTTCACGTCGCTGCCGTCGGACGGCCGCGCGACCCTCACGCGCCTCGTCGGGCTCGACGCCGCGCTCGCCCACGGAGTCGTCCGCGACCTCGCCACGACGATCGCGCGCGACCGCTCGTTCCACGAGCTGCCCGTGCTCGGCGACGCGCTCGAGGCGAGCGGTTGCACCGACGCCGCGATGCTCGCGCACTGCCACGCGGGCGGCGACCACGGCGACCGCTGCTGGGTGCTCGATCGCCTGCTGGCTAGCTGATGCCCATCGCGGCCTTGCACGTCTTCGTGTAGAGGTCGCGGAACAGGTTCTGCGGATCGGTGATCGCCTTGACCGCGTCGTAGTTGGGGCGGTGAAACAGCTGCCAGAACTCCTGTTCGGAGTAGTAGTTGTGCGAGATCAACGTCTTGATCCCGCCGAGCTCGCGGAGCTTCTGCTCGATCAGCCGGTGCACGTTGGTCGGCCCGCGCTGCTGCATGCCGTAGATCGCGAGATCGAGGAACATCTCGTCGGGCAGCGCGGCCCAGTAGGAGTCGACCAGCCACGGGTAGTCGTGCACGCGGCGGTACGGCACGCACCACAGCGGATAGAAGTTGATCTCGCGGTCGTACCACTCGAAGAACGCGGGCACCTTCGACACCGGGACGAACACGTCGAGCGTGACGGTCGGCCGGTCCTTCTTGAGCGCCCAGTGGAGCTTGTTGCCGATGCGCAGCCACTGCGACGACGCCATCATCCGGCCGAACAGCACGCGCGCCGCGAACGACTTCGGGCGCACGTTGGTCACGCCGCGGTCGTAGCGGAAGAAGTAGTCGGGCGTGCGCAGGTAGTCCTCCGCGCGCGACGCGGTCGACTGGTAGTACACGCGCACCCAGTCGTACGCGTGGGTGTAGGGCGCGGTCGCGACGAACCGGCCGATGCACAGCACGAACAAGCTCGGCGAGTGGATGATGCCGTCGATGAAGTCGCAGTCGCGCGCCTCAATGTGGCGCGCGATCGCGGCCTGGTAGTCCGCGAGCGTGGCGTACTTCTCGTGGACGAGGTGGACGAACGCCTGGGCCGGGACGAGGCGGAACGTCAGCGTGGCGACGATGCCGAGCGTGCCGAACGAGCCGTGCATCATGTGGAACACGAGCGCGTGCGCGTTGTCGGGGGTGCACGTCAGGACGTCGCCGGTCGCCGTGATCACCTCGAGCGCGAGGCAGGTCTCGTGGAAGCCGCCGTGGACGAACGACATCGACTCGATCGAGCACCCGGCGACCGCGCCGCCGATCGTGATCGTCTTGAGCTCGGGGACGACGATCGGCACGAGGCCGTACTTGAGGGTCTCGGTGACGAGGTCGACGAACGTGACGCCCGACTCGGCGACGCACACGCGCGTCACCGGATCGATCGACAGGATCGACGTGAGATCGCCGACGTCGATCTTGTCGTCGCGGTGCCGCAGGTCACCCGACTTCGGCACCTGGTGCGAGACCGAGGTCTTGCGCAGCGACACCGGCTTGGGGCCGCGCGCGCCGGCGCGAGCTGCATGCGCGCGGAGCTGGGCGACGATCCGCGCGACCTTGGCCGCGTGCGTCGTGGTCGGGGTCGTCATCATGTGCCTCCTCTACAACAGCGTGGCGCGGGGCAGCTGGCGATACGCATCCCAGATCAGCTCGAGCACCCGCATCGGTGTACCGCGGAACCGGAAATCGACGACCTCGCTGACGTCGGTCTGCGCGGCGCCGATCTCGGCGGTCGGGATGCCCTCGCTCTTGGCCACCAGGATCGGGCGCGCGATGTACGGGAACATGGCGCCGAACCCGACGGCCATCACCAGATCGAAGCCCTGCTCGAGCTCGGCTTGCAGGCGGGTCATCGGATCGGCCGGGAGCGGCTCGCCGAACAGCGGCATGTCGGGGCGCATCACGCCGCCACACGTCGTGCACAGCGGGGGGATGTCCATCATGTGATAGCCGGTGGTACGCCGGCTGATCTCGCAGCGCGGGCACAGCAGGTCCTGCAGCGCGCCGTGCATCTCGATCACGTTCTTCGAGCCCGCGCGCTGGTGCAGGCGATCGACGTTGGTCGTCATCACCACGCAGCGCTTGATGTCGCGCTCGAGCGCGGCGATGAACTCGTGCCCGCGCGTGGGCTGCGCGGTGCGCACGTGGAGGTCCATCTCGAGCAGGTACCGCCACGTCATGTTCGGCCGGTTCACCATCGTCTCGGCGGACATCCCGAGCTCGACCAGCCTGGCGTCCTCGGGCTTCTTGCGCGCGAGGCCCGGCAGGCCGCGGTGGTGCGTCAGGCCCGCGTCGGCGGACATCCCCGGGCCGGTGATGAACAGCACGCTGCGCGCCTGCGTGAGCAGCAGCGCCACCGCGTCGAGCTCGTCGCGGCGAAGGCCCGCCGAGGTCGTGCGCTTCCGCCGCGGCGGGGTCGTCACAACTAGTGAGCGGCCTGGGTAGGCTTGTTCGGCAGCACGACCGCCTTGATGATCCAGATCGACAGCGCGAGCCCGATGACCGCCATCGGGATCATCGCGACCGGCCAGCTCACCCAGTTGGCGACGTCCTTGGCCTCGTCGGTGCCGCGCTCCGGCAGCAGGCGCGCGTAGATGAAGCCCTGCAGCGCGGTGCCGAAGTACACGAAGCCGTCGATCAGACCCGTCGCGGTGCCCGCGTTGCGGCGGCCGCCGAAGTCCTGGCTCGCGACGCCCGACAGCATGCCGTGGACGCCGATCACGGCCATCGCCATGAACGCGATCACGAAGCTGATGGTGCCCGGCACGCCGAGCAGCGGCACGATCGCGATCGAGCCCGCGAGCAGACAGGAGAACAGCACGACCGCGACCGGCGGACGGCGCGACTTGAACAGCTGATCCGAGATGATGCCGGCGAACATGCCGCCGGTGATCCCGCACACGCACGACACCATGCCCCAGTGGTCGAACACGAACGTGCCCCGGAGCCTGACGCCGTCGGCGAACGTCTTGTACCACTTCAAGATGCCCTGGCGGAGGAAGCCGGAGCACAGCGAGATGAACGCGATCGTGAGGAGGATCTTGCTCGTGAGCATCCGCTTGATGATCACGACCGCACGGTCGGCGGGGCCCTCGTCGCCGCTCGACGCGTCGGCGACGTCGAAGTCCTCGAGGCCCGCCTTGGCTGGCGTGTCGCGCACCCAGATGTACGACAGCACGAAGAACACGATGAGGATGAGGCCCGGCGCGAAGAACAGCCACGACAGGGACGTCAGCGACGCGATCTTCGGCGCCCAGTCGAACGCGAGGTAGAGCCCCAGCGAGATCAGCACGCCGAAGATGCCGCCGAACGTGCCACGCTCGCGGAGGTGGAACCACGACGCGTTGACCTTGACGATCGCGACCGCGCCGAAGCTCTGGAAGTACATGTTCACCGCGAACAGCAGCATGAGCATGTGGAGCGACGGCGCTCCGCCCTGGAACGTGCCGATGGTCTGCAGCTCCGGCCAGCCGAGCTTGTCGAGGCCGATCGCGGTGTACTGCTGGAAGTCGCCCGCCGACACCAGGAAGCCGATCGCGACGTTGCACACCGCGGCGCCCGACGCCGCGATCAGGATCGTGACGCGCCCGCCCCACCGATCGGTGAGCGGCCCGTTGAGCAGGAACGCCAGGCCGTAGACGATCGAGCCGACCGCGTCGATGTCACCGAACTCCTTGCCGGTGATCGCCTTCTGGTTCATCAGCTCGACGATGTTGTAGCGGCCCATGTAGAGGAACGCGTACGTCAGCCCGAGCGGCAACCAGTTCATCACGCGGCGACGCTTGAACGCCTCGCTGTGCCCCAGCTCGACCTTGGGCAACCGCCGGATGACGAGCGCGATGGCCGTCACCAGGATCAGGATCGGGACGACTTCCTGAGTCAGTTTCTCCATGGCGCCGGCCAGCTTACACGACGTGCTACCGTCGCCACGATGCGGATGTCGTCATGTTTCGCGCTCGCGCTCGTGCTCGGCACCGTCGGCTGCAAGCACGACGCCGCGACGGGCGCGACCGGCTCCGGCTCGGGCAGCGGCTCCGGCAGCGCCACGCCCGCACCCGCACCCGCACCCGCGGCGGAGGGCACGGTGACCATCCTCGTCAACGACAAGCAGGTCGCCCGACTCGCGCCCAAGGATCTCGACGCGTGGCCGCGGCTCGACACGCTGGTGCCGGTCGAGGCGCGCCGGATCGGCAGCTGGACGACGGTCGTGGTCACCGCCGCGAGCGCCAAGCCGCTCGAGATCAGCCGGCCCGGCGATCGCTATCGCGATCAGGTGATCGCGCTCTACGTCGACCACGGCAGCGCCGCGTTCGGCGTGTTCGACCCCGTCGAGCTCGCCAAGCGTGGCGCGCCCACGATCAAGGAGACCGGCCTCCGCACGATCGCGATCACCGCCGACACCGCCGGCGGGCGCGGCCAGAACGAGTCGGGCGCGGGTGGCGGCGGCGATCCGACCAAGCTCGTGATCGCGATCAAGTCGCCTAAGGGCGAGACCAAGGTGACCGGCGAGCAGCTGCTCAAGCTGCCGCGCGAGGACATGCCCGGCGGCGACACCCAGGGCTGGAAGCTGTCGGCGATCCTCGCCGCGGCGCAGATCGGCCCGTACAAGAAGCTCGTGCTCGCCGACGACAAGGGCACCGCGCTGTCGCTCGACAAGGCCGAGTTCGACGACAGGACCGTCATCCCGTTCATCAAGCTCAACAAGCAGGGCCAGCTGCGGCTGAAGATCTACAAGCAGCAGGGCACGGGCTGGCAGTCGATCGGCGACCTTCGCAACCTGACGTCGATCGACGTCAAGTAGCGACGGGCGACGCGAGCGGCAGCCACAGGTCGGCGTTCGTGCGGCGCCCGCGCACGATCCAGCGGGCGACGCGCGTCGTCGGGTCGGCGAGCCCGGCGTAGGCGCTGCGCGGCGGCGCCCAGCCGTACGCGTCGTGGGGCACGTCGGTGCCCTGGTAGTACAGCGCGTGATCGAACCGCGCCCGCGCGTGCACGCGGCCGTCGTGGACGTGCACCGTCGGGAAGAACAGCCGGTCGGGGGCGCGCGTCGGGAACGACAGCGCCATCGGATGGACGGTCGTCTTGCCGGGCGCGAGCTGGAACACCGCGAAGCCGTGATCGGCATAGCCGGGCAGCGCGTCCCAGGCGGCGTCGGCCAGCCGGAACCGCGGATCGAGCCGCGTGAAGTCCGCGCGCGTCGGGACGTACGAGGCGACGAACGAGCCGACCTGGTGCACGACGAGCGGCGCCGATCGCGCGCCGAACAGGCCCCCCTTGCGCTGCGGCGCGGCGAACAGCTGGTGCAGCTCCTCGAACATGCGTGCGTGGGCGGTCAGATCGATGAACGCCACGGCGGCGTCGCCGGATCCCGGGACGACCGGCAGCGGAAGGATCATCGCGACGTCCTGCCGCGCGACGAGGTTCATCCCGTAGGCGAGCCCCTGGACGCCGGGCGCGAGCATGCGCGCGAAGATGTTCGTGGCCGACACGCGCACCGGCGGCGTCAGCAGGCGCGCGAGGAGCCCGACCGGGTTGGTGGCGAAGCAGCACATGCGATGCGGATCATACGTCGCAAACGAAAACGGCGGCCGGAGCACGCGCTCCGACCGCCTCACGTTATCTCGACGCTACGCCTGGCCGCCCATCGGCTGCATCAGGTGCTTGATCAGCCCGTCACCACCCATGACGAGCTTGAGTTCGCCGATCTTCTCGGCGATCTCCTTCATCGTCTCGAGCTCCTTGAGGCGCATCAGCACCGGGTTCTCGGCGATCACCTTCGCGGTGTTCGCCATGTTCCGGGTCGCCGCCGCGTCCTCGCGACGCATGATCACGTTGGCGGCCGCGGCCTTCTCGGCCTCGATCACCTTGTTGAGCAGCGTCTTCATCTCGCCGGGCAGGATCACGTCCTTGACGCCGACGCGGTGGACCCGCACGCCGAACACCTCGGCGCGCGGCGCGACCTGCGCCTCGAGGTAGCGCGTGAGCGTGTCGCGCCCCTCGAGCAGCTCGTCGAGGGTCGCGCCCGCGACGAACTCGCGCGCCGCCAGCTGGACCGCGAGGTACAGCGCCTCCTTGACGTCGGCCACGGCATGCACCGTGGTCGGCCCGTCGGTGGGCGCGTACTCCGCCGTCAGCGTGAGCCGCAGCGTGACCTTGTCGCGCGTCATCAGCTCCTGGCCCTCGACCTTGAGCTGCTGGATGCGCGTGTCGATCAGCTGCACGACGACGCGGGCGTTCATGTGGTTCCAGAACACGTACCGGCCCGGCTCGAGGATGCCCTCGAACCGCCCCTGCACGTACTTGAGGCCCTTCTCGAACTGGCGCACCGACGCCTCGACGATCTCCGTCGCCGGGATCATCGCGCGCAGCTCGTCGGTCAGCTCGGGCGCCGCGCCCGTGACCGTGAACCGCGTGACGACGACGCTCGGGTGGATCGTCCACACGCGGTACGTCCCGGGGCGGAGGAAGCGCAGCGGCTTGCCGTCCCGGTAGACGACCGCGCGCTCGTCATCGCCGAGCGTGATCGTGTCGAACCACGTCGCCGGGAGCATCGCGAGCACGTCCGGCTGCGCGAGGAACACGAGGTCGTCGAGGTTCCACAGCGCCAGCTTGTTGTACTTGCCCCAGAACGCGAGGTGCCCGGGCGTGATCACGCGCTCCGGCTTGCCGTCGCGCACCAGCACCGCGCGCTGGTTGAGCTCGAGGGTGACGTCGAGCAGCTCGGCCGCGGGGATCGCCGCGCGCAGCTCGTCGGTGAGCACCGGCAGCGGGTCGGTGTCGGCGAACACGCGCAGCGCGACGCCCTCGGCCTTCCACACGCGGTGGACGCCCGGCCGCAGGAACGCGATCGGTCGCTCGTCGCGGTAGACCAGCCCGTACTGGTTCGCGCCCAGGTGGACGGTCTCGTACCAGTCGTGCGGCAGCGCCGCGAGCACCGCCGGCTGGGCGGTGAACGTCACGGCGTCGGTGCTCCAGCGGATCACCTGCCGGCGCGCGAAGAACGTGTAGCGACCCGGACCGAGCGCGCGCTCGGGCTTGCCGGCGCGCACCAGGACCGCGCGCTCGTGGAGGGGGATCTCGATGGTGTGGAACATGACGAACTCCTGCAAAGACGTGCCGATCGGCACGATGAAAAAGGGTGGCCGGCGTCGAGGGAAGCCAGCGCGTCGTGGCCGTGCGCTCCGGGAGCGCGCGACGGTGACGCCGGGGCGCCGCGACGACATGACTCCGATCGTGGTCAGTCGACGGTCGACCCGCGGGCTCGCGCTGGCGGGTCGACGGATCGATCGACGAGTCGATCTTCGCGATGTCGTTGCGTGGTCAGGGATGCCAACCGGGCACTCCGCCGACGACGACCTGCACAGGTTTTTTACGGTGTATCAGACCGCTGGGGATGTTGGGATGTGCAAGCCCAGTGCGTTTACCATTCCGCCACCGCCGCAAAGAGGTGTGGACTATCGAGAACGACTATCAAAGGGGGTGTGGGGGTCCCGCCGGGACGAGTCCTCGAAGCGCCCGGCGAGGGGGTCTGGGGGATATGCTCCCCCAGCGCCGGGGAGTCCCGGCGAGGGGTTTGGGGAGAATCCCCAATAGTACTCGTGCGGCAGGAAGGAGTCGAACCTTCATATCCTCGGTCTCCGTCGCGGCCTCGTCACCCCCGGAACATCGGAGGTCGATTGTCACGCTCCTCTGTCGGGGAGAGGAGCGCTAAACGCAATGAGCGAGCTTATTGGCGAACACGTTCCACGTCACCGGCCGATCAAGCCGACGACGCAAGCAACAGGACGAAGATCCTGGCCGACGTGCGCACCGATGCCGGGTTGGCATGGGCAACTCATCCGCAGCAGAGGACACGAGAGATACGGCAAGATCGCGATCGCGTCAATCACGATCTCACAAGTGGGCTTACTGCCTCGTGTAGTTCACTTCGAAGGTCGTCGCGCCGGCGTTGAACACCGAGCCCGACACGATGCCCCTGGCGGCGGTCATGCACATCTCCCAGCCGGCCTCGTCGCCGGCGGCCATGTCGAAGCCGAAGCACCACGCCCCATCCTTGCCGGCGGCGGCGTGGTAGCGCATCGCCGAGCCCTCCATCTCGGGATCCGGGATCTCCGTCGAGTGCGCCACGGCCACCCGGGCGATCAGCATCTCCCTGGGATCGAGCTTCGCGGCGTCGAGCCCCTGGCCTTCTGGAAAGGTCCACCACAGGCCCGCGTCGGTCGCGATGAACGTGCCCGCCGGCGCCATGTTGAGCAGCCCCGATCCCTCCGCGCCGCTCTTGCAGGTGACGACCGCGCGCTTCGCCGTCCCGACCGTGTCGACGACCGACGTGCACGTGACGGTCGGCATCGCGGCCTTGGTCTGCGGCCCCATGTCGACCGGCGGCGTGGTGGTCGCCTCGCCGGTGAACGTCCAGGTCGCGTTCTCGAACAGCGCGCCGTAGACCGGCGCGGCGTCACCACCTGCCGTGGCGGGCGTGGGTGGCGTGCCGTGCGGCATCGCCGGCTTGGTGGACGACGGCGAGCAGGCGGCGAGGGCGATCAGGAGCGCGGTGCAGCGGGACATCGCCGCGTTGTATCAGACCAAGACGCCGAAGCGGCGTGCACGCCTACTGCCCGAGCGCGATGACCAGCGTTCGCCCCGCCATGAACAGGATGATGAGCGAGCCGGGCGTCCACAACGTCGCGCGCAGGTCGTGCGTCTGCCCGGTGAAGTAGGCGAGGAAGTGAAGCAAGCGCGTCCCGACGTAGCCATAGAGCAGCACGCGCGCGAGCAGCAGCGACGGATCCGTCAGCACGAAGAGCAGCCCCGCGACGAGGAAGAACGGGATGTTCTCCAGATCGTTCATGTGGATCCGGCGGATCCGCTCGACCGCGGCGTTCGGCTCCAGCTGCTTCGGATCCGGAGTGGGGTTGAGGAGCGTCTGCTTGAGATCCTCGGGCGAGCGATAGCCACCCTTGACCTGCATCATGCGCACGACGGTGAGCCACGACATGCAGGTCACCTTGAGGATCATGATCGTCGCCGCGATCGCGTAGGTGGCGAACAGCGGGTTCTGGAGGTTCAGCTTGTCCATGGGGGGCTCGGCTCAATCATGAGCAAGTTTGGTCATAGTCACAAGTCAGAAGAGGCGGACGAAGTAGACCGCGCTGATCGAGAGCCCGAGCGTGACGATCCCGATGCGCAGGAGCCGGGGCGAGACCCGCGACGCGACCACGCCGCCGAGCGCGCCGCCGGCGAGCGCGCCGATCATCATCGCCAGCACGACCGGCCACGGGATCCGCGCGCGGCTATCGGGCAGCACGATGAACGCGAGCGCGGCGACGACGTTGACGACCAGCGAGATCGTCTGCTTGAGCGCGTTGATGCGGACGAGCGAGTCGTCGAAGCCGATCGCGAGCGCCGCGAGGATCATCACGCCCATCGCCGCGCCGAAGTAGCCGCCGTAGGTGGCCGCGAGCCCGACCGCGACGACGACGAGCACCCCGTGCGTGCGACCGCGATGCGGGGCGAGCAGCCAGCGCTTGATCGCGTCGCCGAACCCGAGCAGCAGCGACGCGATCAGGAGGAGGAACGGCACGATCACCGCGAACGCGCGATCGCCCGTGGTGACGAGCAGCACCGCGCCGAGCGCGCCGCCGGCCGCCGCGACCGGCAGCACGCGGAGCATGCGCGCGCGCTGGCCGGACAGATCGCGGCGCTGGGCGATCGCCGCGCCGAAGTAGCCCGGGCACATCGCGACGGTGTTGGTCACGCTCGCCGCGACCGTGGGCAGCCCGAGGGCGACCAGCGCCGGGAACGTGATCAGCGAGCCGCCGCCCGCGATCGCGTTGACCATGCCGGCGGCGAACGCCGCGAGCGCGGCGAGCACGAGCTGGGTAGTGGCCAGCGACAGCGGGCCCGGGATGATCGCGGTCATCGGGTGGAGGGATCGGGTGGGGCGACGAGGCGGCGCTTGCCGTCGGCCGCGAGGGTGACGTCGGGGGCGTCGAGCGCCTCGCGATCCCACAGCTTGCAGGTGACCTGCTTGTGCTGCTGATCGAGGGCCTCGCAGTAGTTGGTGAACTCGCAGCGCCGGATCTGGTCGCCGCGGCCCTCGCGCATCTTGCGGAACCAGTCGGGATCCGCGAGCGACTGGCGCGCCGACGCGACGAGGTCGGCCTCGCCGCCGACCAGCACGGCCTCGGCCTGCGCGAACGTCGAGATGCCGCCCGCCGCGACGACCGGGGTCGTCAGGCCCGCGGCGTGGACGGCCGCGCGGATCGTCCCGGCGAGGTTGGTGTTGCGCGCGAACGGGCCGCGCTCGTCGGAGTAGATCGTCGGCATGCACTCGTAGCCCGACGGCCCGGTGTACGGATACGCGGACCAGCCGACCTTGGGCTGCTTGGCGTCCTCGAACTTGCCGCCCTTGGAGATCGACAGGAAGTCGAGGCCCGCGCGCGCGAGCTCGACGCCGAACCACGCGGCGTCGTCGACCCGGTTGCCGCCCTCGACGACGTCGTCGCCGAGGTAGCGGCAGCCGAGCACGCCGCGATCGCCGACCCGCGAGCGCACGGCGGCGACGACCTCGAGCGGCAGCCGCACGCGGTGCTCGCGCGGACCACCGTAGCCGTCGGTGCGCGTGTTGAGCGCGGACAGGAACGACGCCATCGTGTACGCGTGGGCGAAGTGCAGCTCGACGCCGTCGAACCCGGCGGTCATCGCGCGCTGGGCCGCGTCGGCGAACAGCCCCGGCAGCACCTGCGGCAGCTCGCGGAGGTGCGGCGCGTCGTCGGTGACGCGCTCGCGGGCGCCGTACCGCAGGTCGTCGAGCTCGCGCGGCGACAGGATGCCGGCGAGGTCGGCGTCGGGCAGGTTCGCGAGCTCGCGGCGCACGTCGTCGTCGGACAGCCCGCTCGCGTCCCCATGACCGCGCAGCGCGAACAGCCCGGCGCGGTGGCGCTCGGTGATCGTCAGGAACCGCGCGAAGAACTTCGCGCGCTCGGGGCGACGGCGGATCGACAGGAAGTCGATGAGCTGGATGAACAGCAGCGTCTCGCCGCCCGAGGCCGCGCGCACCGCCGCGGTCAGCTTCGCGAGCCCCGGGGCGAAGCGATCCGCGCCGATCCGCAGGAGCGGCCCCGACGGGATGTCGCGGATGCCGGTCGCCTCGACGACGAGCACGCCCGGCTTGCCCTCGGCGAACCGGCAGTACCAGTCGATCACGTCCTGGGTGACGAAGCCGTCCTCGGTCGCGCGCCACGGCACCATCGCCGGGATCCACGTGCGCGTGCGCGCCGTGCGCGGCCCCAGGGCGATCGGCTGGAACAGCCGCGCCGTCGCCGCGGCTTCGGCCGTGGGCCACGCGGCCAACGGCAGCGCGTGCTTGATCCGCTCCGGGGGCTGCCACATCGGCGAATTGGTAGCACATTTGCCGCGAGCCACGCCGCCTACCGCCGACTGCAGGTGCGCCGAACGCTGATCGGGGTACGCTCGTCAGGTGGACGATCGGCCCTCCGCAGAACAGATCGCGCGCTACCGCGCGATGACGCCGGCGGAGCGGCTGAAGCAAGCGTACGCGCTGTACTGGACGGCCCGCCGCCTGCGCGCCGCGAACGAGCGCGCGCTGCATCCCGAGTGGTCCGAGGCACAGGTGGAGGCTCACGTCCGCCGGATCTTCCTGCGTGCAAGTACCTGATCTGATCCGGCCGTTCATCGAGCGGCTCGAACGACTCGGCGTGCCGTACATGGTCACCGGCAGCACCGCCGGCATCCTGTACGGCGAGCCGCGCATGACCCACGACGTGGACATCGTGATCGCGCTCGGGCTCAAGGACGTCGATGCCTTCGTCGCCGCGTTCCCGATCGACGACTTCTACTGCCCTCCGGACGACGTGCTCGCGATCGAGGTGCGGCGTGGCCAGCGCGGACATTGCAACCTGATCCACCACGCGACCGGCTTCAAGGCGGACGTCTACATCGCCTACGACGCGCTCCATCGCTGGGCCCTCGCCCACCGCCGCACCATCGAGCTGGACGGCATGAAGATCAGCGTGGCGCCGGTCGAGTACGTGATCGTCCGCAAGCTCGAGTACTACCGCGAGGGTGGCTCCGAGAAGCACCTGCGCGACATCCGCGGCATGCTCGCGATGTCCGGCGACGCGATCGACCACGGCCATCTGGCGCATCTGATCGCCGAGCGCGGGCTCTCCGAGTCCGTCGAGGTGGACAGCGCCGGCACCGGCTCGTGGCACATCGGCAACCCGCCCGATCACCGGGCGACGGCGGCGGCCGCGTCCCGCGGGGTCGAGGTTGGCGGCGCCGCG
>JAPLLF010001298.1 GCA_026387715.1 Pseudomonadota bacterium | reverse complement strand
ACCGTCACGATCTAGTCCCCCATCGCGGCGATCACGGCGTCGGTGTACGTGGCCGTGTTCGCCTTGCCGCCGAGGTCGCCGGTGCGCGTCGCGGCCTGCGCGAGCGACGCGAAGATGCCCCGGCGCAGCCGCGCGGCCGCGGCTCGCTGATCCACGTGATCGAGCAACATGGCGGCCGACAGCATCAGGCCGGTCGGGTTCGCGATGCCCTTGCCCGCGATGTCCGGAGCCGTGCCATGCACCGCTTCGAACATCGCGCACGGCGCCGAGCCCTCGCCCTGCGCACCGATGTTCGCCGCCGGCGCGACCCCCAGGCCGCCGATCAGACCGGCGGTCAGATCGGACAGGATGTCGCCGAACAGGTTCATCGTGACGATCACGTCGAACCGCTCGGGCGCGAGCACGAGCTTCATCGCGGTCGCGTCGACGATCATGTCGTCGAACGCGATGTCGGGATACTCCGGGGCGATCGCCTTGCCGCAATCGAGGAACAGCCCGTTCGTCATCTTGAGGATGTTCGCCTTGTGGACGAGCGTGACCTTCTTGCGCCCGTACGTGCGCGCGTACTCGAACGCGTAGCGGATGATCCGCTCGCTGCCGAACCTCGTGATGATGCCGATCGACTCCGCCGCGGAGCGGCGCGCGTCGATGTAGTGCTCGATGCCGGCGTACAGATCCTCGGTGTTCTCGCGGACGATCACGAGGTCGACGTTGTCGTAGCGGGAGGGCACGCCGGGGATGGTCTTGACCGGCCGCACGTTCGCGTAGAGATCGAAGTGCTGGCGCAGCGTCACGTTGACCGAGCGATAGCCGCCGCCGCTGGGCGTCGCGAGCGGCGCCTTGAGCACGAGCTGCGTGCGCTTGATCGACTCGAGGGTCGCGGCCGGCAGCGGATCGCCGTGCTTGGCGACCGCGCCCGCGCCCGCGTCCTGCCGCTCCCAGACGAGCGACGCCCCCGCGGCTTCGAGGGCGCGAACGGTGGCGGCGGTGATCTCGGGCCCGATGCCATCACCTTCGATCAGCGTGACGGTGGGTCGGCTCATGGTCGGCGTGCTCATGGGGATGCGTCGTCGCTTTCTTCGATCTGGATGTCGTCGCCCACGACCCGCACGGCGTAGGTCTTCAGACAGTACGATGCGGTCTCGTGGCATCCGGTCGCGGTCGAAAACCGCCAGCCGTGCATCGGGCAGATGAGGTGTCCCCGCGACACGATGCCGTTCGCCAGGTCGCCGCCGTGATGCGCGCACGCGCGCTGCGTGGCGAAGTAGCGCCCCTGCCCCGCGTTGCCGAGCGGGTCGAGCCCGAGCACGAGCTCGCGGTCGCCGACCATCACCGCGACGACGTCGCCGGGCGTGATCGCCCCGACGCGCGCTACCGAGTGCCAGGTCACGAGCTCGACTCTAGTCGATCGCGTTGCCCTCGGCCGACAGGGCGTACGTTTTCATCTTCGTGTAGATCGACGCGCGGCTGATGCCGAGGCGCTTGGCCGCCATCGCCGGATTGCGCTCGCTGCGGAGCGCCGCCGCGACCGCCGCGCGCTCGACGGTCCGCACCGCGCGATCGGTCAGGTCCTTGAGGCCCTCGCCGTCGCCCAGCCGATCGAGATCGATCGCGAAGTCGAGCCGATCGCGCTCGTCGCGCGGCGCGACCCGCTCGTGCGGGCTGCCGAGCATGTCGAGGTCGTGCGAGCGGATCGTCTCGCCGTCGCACAGGATCGCGGCGCGCGACAGCACGTTCTCGAGCTCGCGGATGTTGCCCGGCCACCGGTACCCTTCGAGCCGCGCGAGCGCCTTGCCGGTGATCTGCGTCGGGTACCGCGCCTCGCTGCCGCCGAAGCTCTTCGCGGCGCCGCGACGCTTCGCGAGGATGTGCGCCGCGAGGTGCGTGATGTCCTCCTTGCGCTCGCGCAGCGGTGGCACCTGGATCGGCACCACCGCGAGCCGCCAGTACAGATCCTCGCGGAACTGGCCGCGCGCGACGAGGTTCTTCAGATCCTTGTTGGTGGCCGCGACCACGCGCACGTCGATCGCCACCTGCCGATCACCGCCGACCGGCTTGATCTCGCGCTCCTGGAGCACGCGCAGCAGCTTGTTCTGCACGGTCGCGTCGATGTCGCCGATCTCGTCGAGGAAGATCGTGCCGCCGTTCGCCTCGCGGAACAGGCCGCGCCGCGCCCGCGCCGCGCCGGTGAACGCGCCCTTCTCGTGGCCGAACAGCTCGGCCTCGAGCAGGCTCGGGGTCAACGCCGAGCAATCGAACGCGACGAACGGGCCGTCGCCGCGCGGCCCGAGCCGATGGATCGTGCGCGCGAGCAGCTCCTTGCCGGTCCCCGACTCGCCGACGATGAGCACCGTCGCGTCCGAGGCGGCGACGCGCTCGATCATCGCGAGCAGCTGGCGCATCAGCGGCGACTCGCCGACCATGTCGCTGCCGCGTGCGCGATCGATCTCCGAGCGCAGCCGGCGCACCTCGCGCGCGAGCGCCCCGTGCGCGATCGCGCGCTCGACGACGGACCGCACCTCGGCGTCGGCGGCCGTGGTCTTGAGCACGTCGAGCGCGCCTGCGCGCATCGCGCGCACCGCGAACGCGACGGTCGGGTGCGTGCACCAGAGCGCGACGACGGTGTCCGGCGCGACGGTGCGCAGGCGGTGCAGCACCGCCAGCGCGGCGTCGTCGTCGTCGCCACACAACAGCGGATCGAGCAGCGCGAGATCGAACGGCGAGGTGACGATCCGATCGAGCGCCGCGGCGGGCGTCGCCACGACCTCGAGATCCATGCCGACCAGCGCATGGCGAGCGTGGGCGATCGAGCGCGCCTCGACGTCGACCAGCAATACGCGGCGGACGTGGCTCATGCCTCGAGTCTGTCCAACTGTCTAGACGACGTCCAGCGGCGTGGACAGATTCGTCCTGGCGATAGTCTCAACCCACTGTAACTGCTCGTTCAAGATGCTGGACTGCGGTGGAACGCCGCATGCGTAAAGGAGTCGCAGGAGGCAGCAAGAAATGGTCAAAGCACTCGAGGTTGGCGCGGCTCCCACGGCGATCCGGGCCTACGTGCGGTCGATCGCGATGAAGTACGTGCGCGACGAGCAGGACGCCGAGGATGTGACCCAGGACGCGATGCTGCTCGCGTACCGCTACCGCGACTCGTTCCGCGGCGAGTCGCGCTACTCCACCTGGCTGTACCGCGTGACCGCGACGGCCGCGCTGATGTTCCTGCGACGTGCCCGCCGTCATCATCGCGAGATGCCGGCGAGCGGAGTGAACACCACCGACGATGGCGAGGGCACCCCGCTCCTCGATCGGCAACTCGCACCCGGAGACGTCCGCGCAGAGGTGATCGCACGTCACGATCTGGCCCTCGTCACCGAGGCGGTCGCGCAGCTCGGCGCGAAGTACCCGACCGTGTTCTGGAAGCGCTACGGCGAGGGGCGCACCGAGACCGAGATCGCCAAGGAGCTCGGCGTCTCGATCGCGGCGGTGAAGACGCGCGCGTTCCGAGCGCGACAGGCCGCGTTGCGCACGTCCGTGCGCTAGTCGAGCATCGCGAGATCATTGCAGACCTACATCGTTGCTGTGTATCCGCACGAGCAACCTACATGGTGGCTGTTTATCGGCAAACGCGCGTGAAGCCGGTCCACTGCGGACGAGTGGTTGCCTCGCACATCGACGTACGCGTGTGATCGCACGAGTTAGCCGAGATGCCCCCACGGCACATCGGTTGCTGATGTCGGCGCCATGGTTCGCACGTGTGCATGGTTGGTGACCTCCCTGCTCGTCTCGTCGCTCGCGCTGCCGTCACTGGGGTGTGTGGGAGAAGTCCCCGACGATGCGACCGCGGGCGCGAACCTCGCGGACGACGCGGCGGGCGACGTCGAGGGTGGAGATTCGAACCTGCGCGCGCGCGTGTGCGCCACGCACGAGACGACCAAGGGGATCGACGTCTCGAAGTGGCAGGGCGACGTCAACTGGTCGAAGGTGAAGACGAGCGGGGTCGCGTTCGCGTTCCTCCGCGTGTCCGATGGCGCCACCGCGCGCGACGCCAAGTTCGATCGCAACTGGGCCGGGACCAAGGCGAACGGGATCATCCGCGGCGCGTATCAGTTCTTCCGTCCGTCGCAGAACGTCACGGCGCAGGCCGACCTGATGATCGCCGCGCTCGGCGGGACGTACACGCCCGGCGATCTGCCGCCGGTGATCGACGTCGAGGACGACGGCGGCCTGTCGACGGCGACCGTCGCGGCGCGCACGCGCGTGTGGGTCGATCGCGTCGGCGCGGCGCTCGGCGTCACGCCGATCGTCTACACCGGCAAGTACTTCTGGCGGGACGAGGTCGGCAGCCCGGCGTCGTTCGGTGGCAACCCGCTGTGGATCGCGCAGTACACGTCGCTGTGCCCCGACCTCCCCGCGCCGTGGGCGAAGTGGACGTTCTGGCAGTACACCGACAAGGGCTCGATCTCCGGGGTCAGCGGCAACGTCGATACCAACCGGTTCAACGGCACGCTGGCGGAGCTACAGGCCCTCGCGATGGGCACGCCGACCGCGCAGCCCGACCCGATCGACTTCGGCTGGATCCGGAACACGAACGGGTCGTACGACTTCGCGATCGACGCGCCGTCCGCCACCGCCCGTGTCGAGCTGCGCGTGGACGGCTACCTGATCGGCGCCGTGCCGATGACCTCCGGGCACGGCGCCCTGCACTACACGTTCAACGTCGCGACGGCCGATCGTGCGATCGAGGCCCGCGGGCTCGACGCGTCGGGCGCGGTCGTGTCGCTCGGCAACGGCATCATCGACTCGCAGGCGGGCGCCGCCACGTTCGCGCGACAGACCGGCACGCACGAGTACGAGATCGGCTGGGAGCGGCCCGGCGTGGCGTGGCGAACGCTCGAGGTGTCCGCCGACGGCACGCTGCTGACCGATCTCGATTCGTCGGTGACGCGCTCGACCCGCGGCGCGGTCCGCTACCAGTTCAGCCAGCTCGGCGATCGCAGCCTGACGATCACGATCCGCAACGCGAGCGGCGCGGTCGTCAGCACCGTGACCCGCACGCTGACCGTCCGCTAGCGAGCGCGGGTCTTCGCCTGTGGGAGGTGGCCGCGATCCGCGACCCTCCGGGCGAGGTAGTTCTGGAGGACCAGCGCGATCGCGAACGTCACCACCGCGCTGATCGCGGCGACCCAGATCACGAAGCCCCCCGCGCTCAGGTTGTGCGCGACGTACGTGGCGCTCGGCTGCGTCGGCCCGATCTGGGTGCTGGCGATCGCATAGCTCGAGCCGCCCACCACCGCTGCCCCGACGAGGGAGATCACGAGCCGCCGGATTCGACCGGGAGCGTCGCGGAGATCGGGCTGCGGGAAGTCGTCGGGAGCCGGCATCGGTCGACGATAGCGCGCACGCCATGCCCCTCAAACCGCGCACACAAAGGGTGCGTCTGGGCAGCCACACCAACCTCTAACATCAAGGAATCAAAGGAGATCGAAGGTGGCCTCGATGTTGAACTTATCGAAGGTCATATGCTGGGTCTCCTCGCACCGCTCGTCAGCCTCGCCGTCGTGTCCTCGCGCCCGGTCGCGCCTGCGGAGTCCTCGGTGCGCGATGTGCCACGGCTCGCGCAGGTGAGGCTCGCCGAGACCCTCGCCGCGGCCGACTCGATCGCGTGGGTCCGCGCGACCGGCGCCCACACCATCACGTTCGCGATCACGCGCCGCGATCACGCCTATCGCGTCGTCGCCCAGACCGACCGGCTCGACGTCGTGACCGCGGTCGTCATCGACGAGGTCAGCGACACGTCGCTCGAGCCCGGCAACCTCGCGTGGCTCGGCGCCGAGCTCACCGACGCGACCGCGGTCCGACAGCTCGCCGCCGACGAGGACGGCGCGATCGTGATCGTCACCAGCGACGAGCGCCGCTACATGGCGATCCCCGGCCGTGGCTCGGGTGGCAACGCGGCGGTCGAGGCGCGGTGGGCCGCCAGCTGGGATACGGACAACCGGCGCTAATTGCACTAGGGTGCGCGCTTGGCGAAGCAGCATTCCCCCAAGCAGGTCAAGGTCGCCCACGATCCCCGGCAGGATCCCGACGTGCCCGCGGGCATGTCGATCGAGCTGCTCCAGGAGCTGCACCTCCTGACGCGCGAGGGCCACCTCAACATGGACGCGCGCCGCAAGCTCAAGCAGATCCGACACCTCGTCGGCCTGCTCAAGCCGGCCATCGACGACGCGCTCGCGCGGACCGAGCAGCCGGTGATC
>JAPLLF010000112.1 GCA_026387715.1 Pseudomonadota bacterium | reverse complement strand
AGCACGCCGGCCGCTTCGGCCGCGCGTGCACACGCCAGATCACGTCGCAGCGCATGCGAGATGATCACTTCTTCGAGAGAGATCCCGGCGCCGAACCGAAGCGCGCGTCCACACAACCCGCCGATCGAACGTGCGGCCACCTCGATCACGACCGGACGCCCGCTGCCGATCCGCAGCTCGGCGTGGATCGGCCCCTCGCGCAATCCGATCGCGGACGCCGCCTCCGCGACGCATGCCGCGATCGCCTGCTGCATCGCCACCGGCAGGCTCGATGGCGTCACGTAGATCGTCTCGGCAAAGAACGGACCATCGAGTGGGTCCGGCTTGTCGAACAGGGCCAGTGATTGCAGGCGTCCCTGGCGCAACAGGCCCTCGAAGGCGACCTCCGGCCCTGAAACGAACTCCTCGATCAGCGCCGAGCGAGCCGCCTCCGGATCGCGTGCGATCAACTCGGGAGCCGCGAGGAGGCGCGCCAGGCGAGCGAACCGATCGCAAAACTCGCGCGCGTCGTCGGCGCGCATCACCCCGCGGCTGGTCGACAGGTGGCGCGGCTTGATCACGACCGGGAACTGCAGCTCACGCGCCACCGCCATCGGATCGCTCTCCAGCGGCACGACGCGAAATGCGGGTTGCGCGACTCCTGCTTCCGCGAGCCGTTGTCGTAACCGGAGCTTGTCGCCGGTCGCCCGCGTTGCCTCGACTGGATTGAACGGTAGTCCGAGGAGTTCGGCGGCGAGTGCGCCGATCAGCGCGGTCCGCTCATCGGTCGCGATGATGCCCGCGATCTGGGCTGCGCCGTCTGCATCCGCGATCTGCGCCGCCGCGCCGGGTGGATCCCGGAAGTCGAGTACCAGCGCACCTTCGGGCCACGCCTCGGCCAGGACATGGCAGCGATCGGTGCCGAGCGTGACCTCGACGCCCATGGCTTCGGCCGCTCGACGAAAGTCCGCCGTCTGATAGGCCGTTGTCGGCGCCAGCAGCAGGACCCGGTCCTTCGCCATGGCCTCATATAGCCTGCCGAGCCGTGGATCGCGCGACAGAGTGGTAGCTTCGTTGCCAGGCGAAGAACTTCCACGAGAGAACCCCGAGGCTACGGCTGGCGGGCGAGATACATCGCGACGAGCGACTGGTCTTGATCCCACGGCACCGCGACCTCGCGACGCAACAGCAGATATCGACCGGGCCCGAGGTCGACGATCAGCCCGCCGTTGGCTTCGCCGTAACCGTCGTCAAACGCGAGGGCGCCGCCGCTCGATACGGTGGACGCGAGGTCGCGCGCGGCCCCGACATTCTTGAGCCACATGTAGATCGCGGCGAGCTTGCCGGAAGGCAGTTCTAGCTGTCCGACCTCGGTCGCCTCATCGACGCCTTCTGCCCCGACCACCTCGGCGAACAGCGCGTCGACTTCATCGGCCTGGCCGCCGTGATGCGCAGGATCGCGCCACCACGCGCGTGGCGGCGCCACCAGGGCAAGCGTCCCGTCGTCGAGCCGGTACGCGTCGAGCCGCCCTGACTTGCCTTCGAGCTCGAAGGCAAAGCCGCTGCTCGCACCGACGTCGATCGCGGTGACCTCCTCTCCCTTGCCCAGCCCGCGCATGATCGCCGCCGGATGCCCGGTGAACTGGGCCTTCGTCGCAGCCGGCTTCGTCGCAACCCACTCGGTCGCGGTCCGTGCGTCGAACACCGCGATCGTGAGCGAGGCGTTCTGCGAAGCGATGGATCCGATCGGTTGGCGAAAGGTCATGACAAATACGACGGTAACTTGCCACGAGCGGTTCGCGCGAGCACCCGATCCCCGCATCGCGCTGCGCCTTCGTGGGATGCAGCTGACGCAGCGTGACGACGGCCCCCTCGTCGGCCTGCTCGTCGAACGTCGGCGCGATCACACGGCGCCAAACCTCTCGGCGGCGGCCTGCAATGCGTCGACGAGCGCGAGGGTCTTGGGATCGTCAGCGGCGTGTGACTCGAACGAATGCTGGGTTGATCCGATGCGGTTGGGAGAGCTCGCGCGACCGTGGTCGAACAGCATGCCGTCGCCGGCGTTCTGTACCCAGAACTCGAAGCGCGGCTTCGTCCGGCCGCCCTCATAGACGTCCCACAGCTCGATCGAGAAGTCCGAGGGTTGCCAGCCTTGCTTGTTGAGGAACGTCTCGAGGGTCTCGAGGGCCGACTTCTTGCGGATGCCCGCGTATGCGTCTCGCGAGCCTTGCGGAGGCCAACCAGCGATATCCTGACCGCGCACACATGGGCGCTCGCGGCTCTTCTGCAAGTAGTTCGGCGCGACGAACATCTTCGACAGGTGCGCGTAGTAGGTTGCTCATTTGTGCGTGCGGTGATGGATGCTGATCGCGAACCCGGAGGGGACGTAGAGTTCGCGACCGGTCGCGTGCGGATCGCGCGGCGCTGATGGAGCTCCCGGCGCGCCTGCACGTGGCCGCGCGGCGCTACTGCCTCGAGCGCCACGCGGCATGGGCCACGCGGTACGCCGAGATGGAGCGCGCCGGGGCGGGCTACAACCGCACGTCTGGCAGCTACAGCAAGCGAGCCCGGGACGTGTTCCCGCGCTACCAGCAGCTCGACGCGATGCGCCTCGAGATCGAGCGGTTCGAGCCCGACGCGTTCGCGACCGTCGCCGAGGCGCGTGCGGCGCTGATCGCGGCGTGCGAGCGCGCCGAGAACCCGAACGCGGCGGTGCGCGCGGATCCGATCGCGATCCCGGCGATCGACGACGAGCGCGCGCGGTTGATCGCGTACCTCGCGACGGTCGACGACGACGCGCTGTGGCGTGTGCACCCGCTGTCCTACCGGCGGGTGCTCGCGGCCGACGAGCTCGACGAGCTGATCGCGCGGTTCACCGGGACGTTCGGGACCTGGTACGGCGGCGTGTGCGATCGCGCGTCGCCGAGGCCGTATCGCACGTACCACGTGCCGCTGGATCCCGATCCCGCGGTGATCCTGCGCCCGCTCGTGCCGGCGCGCGTGTTCGAGTGGAACGAGAGCGACGCGAGCTTCGCGCTCGACGTCTCCGAGATCGAGTTCGATCGCTCGGAGGCGAGCTGGTTCACCGCCGATCTCGCGTGGATGGTCTACAGCTCCCACGAGGCGACGCTCACGATCGTGGGTGCCGCCGGGGTGGTCGTCGCGGCGCGCATTCGGGACCTGATCGGATCGCCCATCAGGCACGCATTTTTCCCGTGGCCCCCGCAAGGCCGATCAAGGGCGCGCGGCCAGGAACGCTCGCACCACCGTGAAGAACGGCTCCGGGCACTCCTCCCACGGCAGGTGGCCGCAGCGCGGCACCAGCACGAACTGTGCCCTGGTGTGAGTGAGCGCCGCGACGATGCGATCGGCCATCTCCCTGCGGAACGGATCGGCCTCGCCCTGGATCACGAGCACGGGCGCGGTGACTCGCGCGAGCCCGCTCGAGAAGTCGTAGTTCACGTTCGCCGCGATCGTGGCCTCGGCGACCGCTTGGTTGCAGCTCGAGCCACCCAGGTTGGCCGTCGCGGGATGTTTCGGATCGAAGTAGTAGACCGGCAAGAGGGCGAGCAGCTGGTTGCTGCAATCGGTGCCCTCGGAGTCTGGAAGCTGCTCTGGGAGGAGCCCGTCGCGCTGCATCGCGTGCATGGTCTTGTTGAAGTTCGCCTGGCCGGCCTCGTAGCCGGCGAACGTCGGCGGCATGCTGTCCACGAAGCTCAGCGAGCGGACGTGGGGTGCGTAGGCGTCCGCGTACGCCATCGCGATCACGCCGCCGAACGAGTGGGCGACGAGATCGATCTTGTCGACGTGGAGGGTCTCGCGAAACGCTTCGAGGTCATGGGCGAGGTCGAGGACATCCTGATCGTTCGGGTCCCGGGGCGCGCTCGTCCTGCCGACGCCGCGCTGGTCGTAGGTCGCGACCGCGTAGCCATCGTCGACCAGCGTCTCGAGCGGGAGCATGTACTCGTGCGAGACCCCGGGGCCGCCGTGGAGGAGCACGATCAGGCCCTTCGGCGTGGTCGCCGGCGACGCGACGCGAACGTAGAGGTGGATCCGCTCGTCGTACGTGGTGACGTCGACGGCGAGCTCGCGGACCGTCGGCTTCGCCGTGGCGACCGGCGGCGACGCGGGTCGCGGCGGCGGGGCCGCCGAGCAAGCGGCGAGGACGATCAGGAGCGCGCGCATCGCGCATCCTACCGCAGCGCGCGCGCGGCGACGACGTGCGCTGTTCGGGTGCGTTGCGAAGCATGGAGCCGTCTAGGATATCCGCCATGGGAAACGTGATGGCGCTCGTGAGCAAGGCCATGTTCGAGGCGCAGCACCGCGCGGCCAAGGTCGGCGACGTGCTCGGGATGGATCGCTTCGTGAGCACCCATGGTGGTCTCGCGCCGCTCTCCGATGGCGGCGCGCTGTTTCTTGTCACCGTCCGCCCGCCGGACGAAGCGCTCTGGCTCGTCGCGGTCCTGGAGCACCCCGACTTCGATCGCAAGCAATGGGTGGCGCGGACGAACACGGTCCCGGTGCGCGATCTGGCTGAGCGACGACGCCCTCGACCGCGCTGCGGCTGCCCTCGCGGCAGGCGATCGCGAAGGTGCGCTCGGGTCGCTCGTCGACGCGTGGAGAGCGTGCCGTGCGCCGGAGCTCGCCGAGCTCATCGACATCGTCTCCGAGGACGCGACCCGCGGATCGAACCCGATCCCGACCGACGACGAGGACTTCGTCGCGACGTGGATGGAGGTCGAGGTCCTCGGTCGCGCGGTCGACATCCCGCGCCTGATCCCCGGCTTGTACGCGGAGCCGATCGGGAGCCTCGGCGATCGCGTCGCAGCCCTGATCGCGCGCGGTCCCGATCCGCGCGTGGGTCGAGCGCTGGTCAGGTTCGTCGACGAGATCCCGACCACGGCGAGCTCGCGCTTCCACGTCTGGAAGGCGATCTTCGGCGCGCTCCCGACCATGGTCGATCGCGCATCCGCGGCCGACTTCGCGCGCTTCCGCAAGAAGAAGAACGAAGGCGGCGGGTTCTATCCCAGGTATTTCAACTGGCTCGCCAAGCTGACGTTACCGGAGGTCGCGCAGCTCGACGCACCCGCGAAGAAGCGCGTCGCCGCGTTGACCAAGGTCGCGAGGGCGCTCGGTCGCGGCAAGCCCGCGGCGTTCGCCGTCGCGCCGGCCAAGCCCACTCGAGACGCGATGGAGCTCGACCTCGAGCCGACGCAGGCGATGAAGGTCGCGCATGACGCGATGCGCGCGAACGATCACGAGCGTGCGATGAGGCATCTGCTCGCGGCGTGGGAGTCGACGCGCGACGACGACCTCGCTAACCTCATCGACGAGCTCACGCTCGCGCTCTACCCGCGGCTCGATCGCGCCCCGGGAGATCACCGCGCGTGGTTGAAGCGCGAGGCGACCGGTGCCGCTCTCGACGTCCAGCACCTGCTCGATGCACGCACGGAGGGGACGATGAGCGAGCTCGCGATGAAGCTCGGGCGCTTGCTCGCGCGCCCCGCCGATCCGCGCATCGGCCGCCTGCTCGTCAAGGTCATCGACGAGAGCTACGGGGTGACCAACGACGACTACTGGAAAGCGTCGCTGGACCTGGTGGCGAAGAGTGGCTCGCCCACGTGCCTCGCCGAGCTCGAGAGCTACACCGCCGACATCACCCGCAACGTGAGTCACTTTCCGCACTGGCGTCCGCGACAGCGCCATACCGTGCGCGTGATCGACGACCTCCGCGCGCGGATGAGCAGCCTGCGGCCGTTGCCGACCGAGGCACGCGCGGTGATCTCCAGGATCCGTGCGGCGTTTCCCGAGGCCCCGAAACATCCCGAGGCCAGCCTGATCGCTGACATCGTGGAAGCGCCCGAGGACGACGGCCCGCGCCTGGTATTCGCCGACTGGCTGATGGAGCGCGGCGACGCGCTCGGGGAGTGGATCTCCCTGCAATGTGGCCTGGCGAAGGACCCGACCAACAAGAAGCTGCTCGCGCGGCAAAAGGCGCTGATCAAGACGAATCGCGATCGGGATGCGCTCGTCGGGCCGCTGCGCGCCATCATCGACAACGACCCGACGTTTCGGCGTGGCATGCTCGCCTCGATCACGGCCCGCGGCGACGACAAGTCCGACCGCCTGCTGCACACCCATCCACGGCTCGCCACCGTCGAGGAACTGGATCTCTGGTGGGTCGAGCACGACACGGCGATCTCGTTTGCGAGGTCACCGGCGCTGGTCTCGCTGCGCAAGCTTCGCCACGTCCACGCGACGGTGTTTCTCGCGCTGGCAGCGAGCCCGCTTCCGCTCGTCGTGGAGCACATCGAGATCGGGATCGGCAACGACCAAGAAGGCCCCATCGCAAGCGCAGATCGGAAGCTGTTCGTCGATGCCCCCGGGCTACCTCACGTGCGCACCGTCGACGTGTGGCACGAAGGCAGCCCCATCCCGGCCTGGTTCCTCGACGGCGCGCTCGCCCGTCGCCTCGTGAAGATCGAGTGCGTGGAATCCGACATCGACGCGTGGCGCGCCGCGATCAAGAAGCGACGTCTCTCGATCGTGGTTGGCCCCTCGCCATCGAAGTGACTCAGGCGTGGTCGTCACGGCTCCGCATAGGCGGATTCGGCTTCGTGAAGCGCCTCGTCGAGCGGAGACCGCGTATCACCTGTCATCCAGGTGTCCTGGAACCGACCAGCGAGCACCTCCGTCGTCCCGGCCTTGAACAGACAACCGTTGTCACGGCCGTGGTGAGTCCAGGCATCGTACACGTGGCGCTCTGATTCCCAGACTTCGTAGAGCTCCAGCCCGTGCGCAGCCAGGTTGCCGTCGTCCCAGTCGTCGTCGTCGTCCTCGTCGTCCTCGTCATCCTCGTTGTCCTCATCGTCGACCTCTTCCTCGTCGTCGACGTCCAGCCCGCGCGCCGCTGGCGGCTCGTCGCGAAGCCGAGACTCCGCAGAGCGCTCCGCTCCGTCGAAGTGCCTGCCGACGATCACGAGCTGCTCGCGCTGCAGACCGTTGAGATGTTCGACCACAAACGGGGCGCGTCGGTTGCGAAACTCGAGTTGCATCAAGGAAATGCTACGCCACGCGGTCGAAGATCAAATCGAGGGATCCCCTCGCGTGCGCGATCCAGGCGTAAATGCGTGGGTGAATCGCCTCCTCCTCTGTGTCGCGCTCGCCGCCTGCACCCACCACGCGTCGCCCGCACCAGCCCCCCTCCACGATCCGCTCGAGGCGACGATCGACCAGCTCGCGAACGCCGCCATCGCCAAGCAGGAGACCGCGGGGATGTCCATCGCGATCGCGCGCGACGGCCAGCTCGCGTTCGCGAAGGGCTACGGCCACGCGTACATCGGCGGGCAGAGGATGGCCTCGCCGACGACGATCTACCGGATCGGCTCGCTCACCAAGCAGTTCACCGCCGCGGCGATCGTGCAGCTCGCCGAGGCCGGCAAGCTCGGGCTCGACGACGACGTGACGAAGTACGTCGCGGTGCCGACCGGCGGCAAGCTGGTCACGATCGCGCAGCTGCTCCACCACACGTCGGGCATGCCGAACTACACCGACCTCGACGGGTTCGAGCAGGTCTCGACGAAGCAC
>JAPLLF010000479.1 GCA_026387715.1 Pseudomonadota bacterium | reverse complement strand
TGCTCCCGGGCGGTGACTCGACGTTCCGGCGCGCGCTCAACGCGTGGTTCGAGTCGCACCACGTCCGCCCGAAGATCATCGCCGAGCTCGACGATCTCGCGCTGGCGTCGGTGATGGGCGAGGCCGGGCTCGGCGTGTTCGCGGCGCCCGACGTGATCGCCGACGAGCTCAAGCGGCGCTACGACGTCGAGCTCGTCGGGCGCGCGAAGGATCTCAAGCAGCGGTTCTACGCGATCTCCGTCGAGCGCACGATCAAGCACCCGGCCGTCGCCGCGATCTGCCAGGTCGCCCGCAAGCACATCTTTTCGTAGCTAGCCCGACCAGGTCGCCTTCTCGATCGAGCGGCCGATCGAGCGGGCCAGGCGGCTCACCGCATGCTCGACGGCGGCGACGACGTCGCGATCGACGTGCTCGACGCCGAGCACCCCCGTCCTGGCGGTCGCCGTGATCTGACACCGGACGAACCCGCTCGGCTCGTCGAGCCGGGACAGCCACACGACGACGCGTTCGATCGACTCGCCGTAGCGCGCGAGCGCGAAGGTGAGCCGCGCGTCGAGGGTCGCGCGCTGCGCCTTGGACAGGGCCAGCGACGCGGCGCGAATCTGGATCCTCATGACCTCACCACCGCCGCCCCGACCGTACGCCTGGCTCGACAGTTCGAACATGAGGTTGTTTGGCGTCGACACGTCGGCTATTGCGTCAGGATGAGGGCTCGCCGAGTTCGACGACGACGCGGTGCTCGACGCGATCGTCGCGCATCGGGATCGCCAGCTCCGGCAGATCGACGTCGTCGCAGCGCACGCGCCTGACCACGCCGCCGTGGTTCTCGACGTGGATGTGGAACATCGTTTCGCGATACCGGTAGTGGAGGTCGAACGCGCGCCACGCCGCGGGGATCTTCGGGTCGACGTGCAGGTGATCGACGACCAGCCGGACGCCGAGCAACGACTCGAGCAGGAGCTGGTACATCCAGCCCGCGGAGCCCGTGTACCAGGTCCAGCCTCCACGGCCGGCGTGCTGCGGGTTGGTGTAGACGTCCGCCGCGACGACGTACGGCTCGACCTTGTAGACCTCGATCGCGGCCGCGGTGTCGCCGTGGTGGATCGGGTTGATGAGGCCGAACACCTCCCACGCGCGCTCGACGTCACCGGCGGCCGCGAACGCCATCGCCGCCCACACCGCGGCGTGCGTGTACTGCCCGCCGTTCTCGCGCACGCCCGGCACGTAGCCCTTGATGTAGCCCGGCTCGAGCGTCGACGTGTCGAAGGCGGGATCGAACAGCTGGACGACGCCCAGGTCGCGACGCACCAGCCGCCGATCGAGCGCGGCGAGCGCGAGCGTGGTGCGCGCCGGGTCGCCGGCGCCCGACAGGACCGACCAGCTCTGCGGCAACGAATCGATCTGGCACTCGGGGCTCGTCGACGATCCGAGCGGCGTGCCGTCGTCGAAGTAGGCGCGGCGATACCAGTCCCCGTCCCACGCCTGCGCCTCGATGTTCGTGCGCAGGCGGGTCGCCTCCTCCGTGCAGGTCCCGGCGAACCGGAGATCGCCGCGCTGGCGCGCGAGCGCGGCGAACTTCACGAGCACGTCGTAGAGAAAGAACGCCAGCCAGACGCTCTCGCCCTTGCCGTGCTCGCCGACGAGGTTCATCCCATCGTTCCAGTCGCCGCTGCCCATCAGCGGCAGCCCGTGGACGCCGAACCGCAGGCCGTGCGAGATCGCGCGGACGCAGTGCTCGTACACCGTCGCGACCTCCTCGGAGCGCATCGGCTGATCGTAGTAGCTATCCTCGTCGGCCTTGACCGCGCGCCCGTCGAGGAAGCCGACCTTCTCGTCGAGCACGCCGAGATCGCCGAGCGCCTCGACGTACCGGCAGGTCGCGAACGGCAGCCACAGGTAGTCGTCCGAGATGTGCGTGCGCACGCCACGCCCGAGCGGCGGATGCCACCAGTGCTGGACATCGCCCTCGGCGAACTGCCGCGACGCTCCCCGGACGATGTGCTCGCGCAGCATCACGGGCGCCGCGTGCACGAGCGCGAGCGAGTCCTGCAGCTGATCGCGGAACCCGAACGCGCCGCCGGACTGATAGAAGCCGCTGCGCCCCCACAGGCGGCACGCGATCACCTGGTAGAGCAGCCAGCCGTTCGCCAGGAAGTTCACCGCGCGATCGGGGGTCTGGACGTGCACCACGCCGAGCGTGCGATTCCAGAACGCCCACACCTCCTCGAGAGCGACGCGCGCCCGCTCGACCCCGCGGAAGCGCGCGACGAGGTGCCGCGCGTCGGCGAGATCGCGACCCGAGCCGAACGCGAAGGCGATCTCGCGCTCCTCCCCCTCCGCGAGCGCGATCACCGACTGCATCGCGAAGCACGGGTCGAGACCCGCGCCGACGCGGCCCGACAGGCGCGCCCGCGTCATGCACGCCGGCTGTGAGGGGTGGCCGTTGCGCCCGAACACGCGCGCGATTCGAGCGATTGCGCAGCTTCAAGACGACGAACTTCAGCGGCGCGTCGGTCGCCACGAACGTCCGCAGCTCGGTCTCGATCCCGCCGACGACGACCTCGAAGACGCTGTACCCGAAACCGTGGCGGGTGGTGTACGCCGCCTCGGCCATCACCGGCAGCGGCGTCGGCGACCACACGTACCCGTCGTCCTCGTCGCGGAGATAGAACGCCTCGCCGCTCGGATCCACGACCGCGTCGTCGTGCCACGGCGTGAGCCGGTAGCCGTGCGCGTTCTCGCACCACGTGTAGGAGCTGCCGCTCTCACCGACGATCGTGCCGAACCACGGGTTCGCGAGTACGTTGATCCACGGCGCGGGCGTGCGCTGCGCACGCGTCGTCGTGATCACGTACTCGCGCCCGTCCGGCGTGAAGCCGCCGTGGCCATTCCAGTCGACGAGATCCGTCCGCTCGATCCGCGCGACGGCCTCGAGGGCCCCGCGCGGCACGCGCACGAACGGCACCGCGGCCGGCTCGCTGCGCGGCTTGCGGTCGAGCTGCTCGGCGAACGTGCCGGCGGTGTCCACCAGGATCACCCGCGCGATCGCCTGCATCAGCACCTTGTCGTCGTCGGCGATCTGGTCCGAGCGGCGCACGAACAGCCCCCCCGGCTTGTCGAGCAGGTTGGGATCGCTGACCGCCGCGATCACCGACATGATCTCGTCGTGGAGCGCCTGGCGATAGCCCGACGGATCCTCGTTCCAGATCACGAGATCGGCGGCGAGCCCCTTGAGCCGCCAGTACGCGTGGGCCTTGACGAGCTGCCGCACCAGCTCGAGGTACGCGAGGTCGCTGATCCGCACGAGCACGATCGGCAGGTCGCCCGAGATGCCGTAGCCCCACATGCCGGACTGGCTGCGGCGGTTGCGCGCGATCAGGCTCGCGGGCGCGCGCAGCGTCGGGTTGGTGTAGAGCACGTGGCTCGCGAGCCGCTCGTAGGCGCGCATGTCCGTGCTGGTCGCCTCGATCCGGCGCTGCACGACCTGGCTGTGCGTGCGCGCGAGCTCGAACACGCGCGCCGCGGCGTGCCGATCGCCGTACTTCTCGATGAGTCCGATCGCACGATCGCGCGTCTCCGCCATCCCGGTGACCACCGCGATCCGCGCGGTCTC
>JAPLLF010000451.1 GCA_026387715.1 Pseudomonadota bacterium | reverse complement strand
GCCCGCCCGGCGACCGTGGCCACGCCCGTGCCCGTTGTGGACGCAGGCGTTGCCTTCCCAGTGGTGCGCCGGGCCGCAGTTGCGCTCGCGCACGATGACGCGTTGCGGTTGCGAGCGCGTGTGGACGATGCACCCGGCGAGCGGGCCGAGGACGAGCAGCACGAGGAGGGTTCGCATGCTCCGAGCGTAGGGCGAGGCGAGGTGCGAAGCGAGGACCGATGTGGGTGCGTGGGGCCTAGACGCACCCGTCGGGACCACACGTCGGACCGTCGGTCGCCACGTCGTCCACGGACGTCGCGCCCTCCGCCCACGCCTGCGCGAGCGCCTGCGCCAGCACCTCGACAGGCTGCGCACCCGACACGCCGATCCGCCCCGCCATCACGAAGAACGGGACGCCGGTGATCCCGAGCTCGCGGGCGAGCGCCTCGTCGTCGCGCACCTCGCGGGCATAGCGATCGCCGGCGAGGATCGCCGTCGCCTCGGTCGCTGGCAGGCCGACGTCAGCCGCGAGCGCCGCTAGCACGGCCGGCTCGCCGATCGCCTGGCCCTCGGTCATGTAGGCGTGGAGCAGGCGCTCCTTGAGCTCGCCTTGCTTGCCGTGCGCGAGCGCCCAGTGCAGCAGGCGATGCGCGTCGAACGTGTTGCCCGACTTGATGTGGTCGTAGCGGAACGCGAGCCCGGCGCGCTTGCCCGCGTCGATCACGCGATCGATCATCACCTGCCCCTGCGCCGCGCTGACGCGGTACTTCGCGGCGATCCGCGCCGCGTACGACAGGGTGCCGTCGTGGACCCTGGGCGCCGCCGGATCCAGCTCGAACGCGCGCCACACGACGTCGACCGAGGCCGCGTGCGCGAAGCTCGCGAGCGCGGCCTCGAGGTGCCGCTTGCCGATGTAACACCAGGGGCACGCGATGTCGGACCACACGTCGAGTCGGAGCCGTTGCATGCCCGACGATCTAGCAGAAAAACCCCGGGCGAGATCCTGAGGATCTCGCCCGGGGTCGTTGGGCGGGCCAGCGCGGCGTCGAGCTCACCACATCGCGGTGTAGCCGACGTTGAACCGCACCGAGCTCGACACCGCGACGATCGTGATGTTGTCCGTCGTCATCGCGTCGTGCGAGGTGTACTGGTAGCTGACCGACGGGGTGAGCACGCCCGAGCGGCCGACCATGAAGTTCATGCCGAGGCGCGGCGCGACGGCGAGGCCCGTGCCGAGGTTGCTCACGTACGAGGCGCCGATGCCGGCGCCGAGGAAGCCGAACATCGAGCGATTGAACGGCAGGTGATACGAGGGCTCGACGAGCGCCGACCACACCGTCGCGCTGGAGTCGACGACCTTGATGTTCGCGACCGTGCCGATCAGCGAGATCTCGAGGTTGTCCGCGAGGAACCAGCCGAACGTCGGCGAGAAGTTCATGCTGCGATAGTCGGTCGCGAGCTGGATGCCGGCCGAGCCACCGAGCTCGAGGACGCCCGCGCGACCGTAGCCGACGACGCCGCCGACGCCGGCCTGGCTGACGAGCCCACCCGACGGCAGCTGCGGCGAGGCGACCGCCGGCTGCTCGTCGTGATCCGACTTCGACTCCGGCAGCGGCTGGTTCGTGTCGTTCGGCGCGGCGTTCTTGTTGGGCGTGCCGGTGGAGTCGGCGGGCACGGGAGTCTGCGCCGGGGTCGCGGCGGTGCCCGTCGCGGGCTCGTCATCGGCCATGACGGTGGAGGCGGTGAGCAGCGAGACGCAGGTGACCGCGAGCTTGATGATGGTCTTCATAAGTGCATTCCTTCCGCTTCGATGCGGCGCATGTGAACGAGTTGCCTGATGCGGCGACTGGTTGATGACCGAGGTAAGAGCACGTCGCGTGCCGCGTGAACCCACGGCCTGGGGCGAGATCGCTCGTCTCCGCGCGGCGTTCACGCACCTGGGCGAGACACAAATGTTGCCGCTCTGCCCCGAGGTGGGCGATCGGGGCAGAAATGTCGATCAGATCGAAGCGAGACGATCGTTGCGGACGCCGTTCGACGGGTCCCAGTGGATCGACAGGCCGATCGAGCCGTTGAGCGACAGCGGCTCGGCGTACGACAGCCGCGACAGCTGCGCGTAGTCCGACGGATCGATCGCGCTCGGATCCGGCGCCGGCAACTCGCGCTGCGTGATCGAGAACGACAGGTTCAGATCGACGTGATCGCCGAGCTGGATCTGGATGAACGGTGACGCCGTGAACTGGTGACGCCGCGACGGGTGGTCGACCTGGACGTCGCTGGACAGCGTGAGCCCGTACGAGACCTTGTCGGTGCGGACGCTGCCGATCGCGTCGATGCCGTGCACCGGGTAGTGCGCGAAGCTCTCGCCCAGCGCGTTGCGGAGGTTGTAGCGATCGACCGCCCAGCCGGCGTGGTAGTAGACCGCCAGCTGGTTGCCGCGCGGATCGTCGGCAGGGAACCGATCGTACTCGACGGCGACGCGCGTCCGACTGCTGTAGCGATACTGCGCCTTCGGATCCTCGAAGCTGGTGTAGCTGCCGATGCCGACCGACCACCGATCGCAGAACGCGTAGACCGCCTCGGCGCCACCCCGCGCCGCCCACTGATGACTGTCGAGCGAGACCTGGGAACCATCCTCGAGCACGAGCGGCGGCTGGCGGTTGAGCCCCCCCGAGATGGCCTCGAGGGTGAGCGCCCGGAACCGCTTCGTCACGTAGCGGCCGGTGAGCACGAGCTCGCTGCTCGCCGAGCGATATTTCTCCGTGTAGTTGCCGTTCGCCGAGACCCCGAGCGCGACGCCCCACGGCGTCGTCGCGACGTGCCCGGCCGTCATCGCGACCGGCGCGCCGAGCGCGACGACGACCGCGCTCGGATGGCGCGCCGCGACGAACAGCGCGAGGCCCCGTAGCACCACCGGCTCGAGGGTCGCGCGCTGGGCATCGTCCGTCGCGCGCGTGTCGAGATCGACGTCGAGCTCGATCACCGACGGCGCCCCCCGCACGTGCCCGACGAAGCGCAGGTGCAGGCGATCGACGAGCGCGACCTCGTTCGCCGTCGCGTAGATCACGACGTCCGCGCCCGCGCGCGGCGACGGCAGCAACACCTCGTGCGCGTCGACGAGCCCGAGCAGGAACGCCGGACACGCCTTGGTGCGGCCCTCCTCCTCGCACTCGATCGCCACGCGGATCGGCCCGCTCGGGCTCGGTGCAGGAGCCTGCGCGCGCGCCTCCGCGGCGACGCACGCGAGGCCGACGATCATCCACCCGCTGCGGTTCACGCGAGGACGATAGCCCGGCGTCGCCCGCTTAGCGGCGCAGCATCACGAGGATCGCGACGATCGCGATCAGGCCGCCGATGATCACCCCCAGCCAGCCCAGCAGGTCGCGCCACGCCGGCGCGAGGGTGGCGCCGCCCCGCTTCACGCAGGTCAGGCACAGGGCGAACGTCGTCGCGCCACCGTCGGTGAGCTCGCAACAGTCGCCGCACACCGGCGATCGACAGCGCGCGCACGGCCCGACCGCCGTCCGCCCGCACAGCCGACACCGCGCGTCCGGTGCACCACCGCCGGCCGGAAGGAGCGAGCCCACGGCGCATGAAACCACGACCCGGCGCTCGTGGGCTCGGGATCGCGGCCCGCGTGTGCGACCCTGCGGCCACCATGCGTCGCCTTCCGATCGCACCGATCGCCGCGCCCGCGCGGCGGCACCTGCCCCTGCTCGAGCCGGTGCGCCCGATCGATCGCGAGGTCCGGCCGATCCTCGCTGTGTGGGAGATCACGCTCGCGTGCGATCTCGCGTGCGGTCACTGCGGCTCGCGCGCCGGCAAGGCGCGCCCCGACGAGCTGTCGACGGCCGAGTGCCTGGCGCTCGTCGATCAGCTCGCCGACCTCGGCGTGATCGAGGTCGTGCTGATCGGCGGCGAGTCGTACCTGCGCGACGACTGGTGCCAGATCATCGAGAAGATCGCCGCGCGCGGGATGCAGCCGCTGCTCACGACCGGTGGGCGCGGCATGACGGCCGAGCGCGCCCGCGCGGCCCGGGCCGCCGGCCTGCTCAGCGCGAGCGTGTCGATCGACGGCCTCGAGGCGACCCACGATCGCCCGCGCGCGGTGACCGGATCGTTCGCCGCGGCGCTCGACGCCATGCGCCACCTCCGCGAGGCGGACGTGCCGGTGTCGGCGAACACGCAGATCAACCGGCTGAGCTGGCGCGAGCTGCCCGCGATCCTCGAGACGATCATCGCGCACGGCGCGCACAGCTGGCAGATCCAGATCACCGTCCCGATGGGCCGCGCCGCGGATCGGCCCGACTGGATCCTGCAGCCGTACGAGCTGCTCGAGCTGTTCCCCATGCTCGAGACGCTCGCGGCGCGCTGTCGCGAGGCCGACGTGCTGCTGTGGCCGGGCAACAACGTCGGCTACTTCGGGCCGTACGAGACGACGCTGCGCGGGACCCTGCCGCGCGGCCATCACGTCGGGTGCGGCGCCGGCATGTCGGGGCTCGGCATCGAGTCGAACGGCACGATCAAGGGCTGTCCGTCGATGGCGACCGCGACGTGGGGCAGCGGCAACGTGCGCGACGCGCCGCTCGTCGAGATCTGGGAGCGCTCGTTGCCGATGCGATACAATCGCGACCCGCAACTGGTGCTTGGGCAGCGGCCGACGGCTGTGTGGCCGCGGCGATGGCGGCCGCCGAGCCTGCCACCATCGGCGGCGCCGCGGCGGCAAACGCCTGGCCGCCGGGATTCTGCGGCGCTGATGCCGACGCCGCCACGGGCAGCGAGAACGTGAACCGCGCGCCCTGCCCCGGCGTGCTGGTGACCCAGATCCGGCCGTGGTGCTGCTCGACGATGCCCTTGCAGATGAACAGGCCGAGCCCGACCCCGTGCCCGCCGGGCGACGGCTCGCGCTTCCAGAAGCGATCGAACAGGTGGAGCTGATCGGCCTCGGCGATCCCCGGGCCGGTGTCGACCACGGACACGTGCACCTCGTCGTCGACCCGCGCGACCTCGATCCGGATCGCCCCACCCGACGGCGTGAGCTTGAGGGCGTTGCCGATCAGGTTCGCGAGCACCTGGTGGACGCGATCGCGATCGCACGCCACCGGCGGCAGCTCCGGCGAGACCGTCGCGTCGAGCGCGAGCCCACCGTCGGTCGCCACGAACGCGAACTCGTCGACGGCGGCCGCGATGATGGGCGCGAGGGGCTCCGGCCGCACGGTCATCGCGAGGCCCCCGGCGTCGAGCGTCGAGGCCGTGAGCAGATCGTCGATGAACCGGCTCATGCGATCGGACGCGCGGCCGATCGTCGCGGCCTGCCGATGCGCGAACGCGGCCTCCGTCGGGGGCAACGTCCGGATCAGGAGCTTGGAGCTGACGGCGATCGCCGACAGCGGCCCGCGCAGATCGTGCGACACGGTCGCGAGCAGGTTGTCCCGTGCCTCGATCGCCCGCTGGGCCTTGTCGGCGAGCCGCGCGATCTCCATCGCGAGGCCGACGTACTGGGCGAGCGACTCGATCCGCTGCTGGTCGTCGGCGGTGAACTCGAGCCCACCTCGCTTGTTCGTCAGGTAGAGGTTGCCGATCACCCGATCGCCGAACCACACCGGCACGCCCAGGAAGGTGGTCATCCGGGGATGGTTTGCCGGGAACCCCACGAACGCGGGATGGGTCGTCAGATCGGACAACCGCAGCGACCTGGGCGTGCGCAGCACCGCACCGAGCACGCCGACCATGCGCGGCGTGGCGCCGATCGCCGTGACGAGACGGGGCTCGATTCCCGCGTGGCCCCAGGACGCGAACCGCCCGTGGTCGCCGGCGATCCCGAGCGCCGCGTAGTCGGCGTCGACGAGCACGCGGGCCTGATCGACGACGATCTGCAGGATCGCGTCGAGGCTCTGGACGGCCACGGTCGCGAGCGACCGCGCGAGCAGGGTCTTGACCTGCCCGACCTCCTGAAGCGAGGTCCGCAGCGCGCGCTCCGAGGCGAACGCCACGTTGCGGGCGAGCTCGGCCCGATGGAGATCCGAGATATCGACGAAGGCCGTCCGGAACGCGACCGTCTGGCCGTCCGGCGCGGCCACCGGGCTGCTGACCACCCGCACGTGGACGTCGGCGTCGCGGATGGTCAGCGCGAGCTCGGAGGTGGTGGCCACGCGGGTCTCCGCGCAGCGCTGCAGGTGCGCCCAGAACCGCGACGGCTCGACGAGCGTGACGAGGGCGGCAAACGGCAGGCCGATCAGCTGCGCGCGATCGCGCCCGACGAGCGTCGCCCCCGTGAGGTTGACCTCGAGGATGACGCCCTGACGATCGAACGTGAAGTAGGCGATCGGCACGAAGTCGTAGAGCTCCGCGTAGCGATCGCGCGACTGCTCGAGCGCCTCCTGCGCGTCGCGCAGCTCGCGGTTCTGCAGCTCGAGCTCGATCTGGTGCACGTGGAGGTCGTGCACCAGCCGCTCGCGCTCGTGGGTCTGCACCCCCGCTTCGTCGAGGAGCGTCTGGAGCTTCCCGAGGAGCGCGTCGCGTGGGGTGTCTTCGAAGGCCATCGTGCTCCTGGTTCAGGTTTTGGCAGGGACGTCGCGCATCGTGACGAGGGCGAGCGGAGGTCGGTCCTGTTCGGCCGCGATCGACCGCGCCGAGAAGATCATCGGCGTCGCGCTCTCGAACGGGTGGTCGACCTGCATGGCATCCAGCACGCTCCGTCCTCCCGCGGCCTCCACGAGGCCCGTCCACAGCGCCGTCTGACCACGGACCCCCACCCAGAGCTCGTCGAGTGGACGCCCGAGGATCTCCGCCCCGACGTGAAATGCTTCGAAGAAGGCCCGGTTGACCCACAAGATCCGGAGCTGATCGTCGAGCAACATAAGCACGTCGGGCAGCGTCGACAAGACCTTGCCCGCGAGCTCCTGGATCTCGGGCAGCTCGCCGAGCTTGCGGCCCGGGGGCACGCGCACGAGCTCGAGCAGCGCGCCGCGGATCGCGTGATCCGCGGTGAGGTACGGGTACGCACAGATCGTGTACCACTGGCCATCCGAGCACCGGACCCGCTGCGCGCGCTCGTGCATGGTCTGGATCGTCTCGGTCACCATCGCCTCGAGCTGCGGCAGGTTCAGCGCCGTCCCGAGGTAGGCGACCGGCCGGCCCACGTCCTCGCCCACCAGGCTGAGCAGCTTCTCGGCCGCCGCCGAGAACCGCCGGATCCGCAGATCCGTGCCGACGATGACGATCGCGCCGCTCATCCGCGCGAGCAGGTTCTGGAGATCGTCGTTGCTCGTGGCGAGCTGGGCCATCCGGTTCTGCAGCTCCTCGTTGATGGTCGAGAGCTCCTCGTTGGTGCACTGCAGCTCCTCCTTCGAGGTCTCGATCTCCTCGTTGGTGCTCTGCAGCTCCTCGTTCGAGCTCTGCAGCTCCTCGTTCGAGAGCTGGAGCTCCTGCACAGAGGTCTGGAGGTACTCCCGGGACACGAGCAGCTCGCGCTCGAGATCCTTGACCCGTGTCCCGGAGGTGACGTCGATGGGCGGCTCCGGCGCGGCGGTCGGCGCCACGATCGGAGCCGGCGGCGCGCGGATCAGGATCGAGGTGGGCCCTTCGTTCTCCAGGATCGGGATCACCTCGAGGACGACCGGCTGGTGGGTCGACGTCAGGCGGATCGGCGGCGCGACGACCGCGACGCCGGTGCGCGTGGCCTCCGCGATCGCGGAGCGCAGCTCGAGCACCAGCTCGGGCCGGACGAGCTTGAGGAGGCTCAACGTCGCCTGCCCCGGGAGCGGCGCGAGGAACGGCCCGGTCTGGCCGCGAAACTGGACGACCTCCAGCCGCGGATCGACGAGCACGCCCGGCGGCCCGAACCGCTCGAGGATCTTGCGGTCGGCGAGCTGCTGGATGCTGATCGGCACCGTGCGCCCGCGCGCCGGGTCCACCCGGGCGAGCGGCGCCCCGTCGACCACGCGCCCGGTCGGGAACTCGAACACCGCCGCCGACGCGATGTTCTTCTTGGTGTAGAGCTTGAAGCGGCGATCGACGAGCGTGAACAGATCCGCGGCGTCGCCGACCGACTCCGACAGCCCGAGCAACAGGTACGCGTCCGGCTCGAGCCCGTAGTGGATCGAGTGCAGCACCCGCCGCTGCAGCGCGGGCTGCAGGTAGATCAGCACGTTGCGACAGCTCACCAGATCGAGCCGCGAGAACGGCGGATCCTTGCCGAGGTTGTGACGCGCGACGATCACCAGATCGCGGAGCTGCCGCGACACCTGATAGCCGTGGTCCTGGCGGGTGAAGAAGCGCTGGAGCCGCTCGGGCGAGATGTCGACGGCGAGATCCTTCGAGTAGATCCCGCGGCGCGCGGTCGCCAGCGAGGCCTCGTCGATGTCGGTCGCGAAGATCTGGATCTTGAACGCGGCGGCGCGGGTGTCGAGGTACTCGAGCAAGGCCATCGCGATCGAGTAGGCCTCCTCGCCGGTCGAGCAGCCGGGGACCCAGATCCGGATCGGCGTGTCCGTCGCGCGACGCTCGAGCAGCCGGGGGAACACCACGGTCTTGAGCAGCTCGAACGGCTCGCGATCGCGGAAGAACTGGGTCACGCCGATCAGCAGATCGCTGTAGAGCAGGCCGAGCTCGTCGGGATGTTCGCGGACGAACGCGAGGTAGTCGTCGATCAGCGCGAGGTTCTTGAGCGCCATCCGGCGCTCGATCCGGCGCTCGATGGTGGACTGCTTGTAGGCGGCGAAGTCGACGCCGAAGGACTGCCGGAGCTGGGTGAGCAACTTGACGCGCGTCGACTCGTCGAGGCCGCGCGGCGGCCGCGCCACGTAGGGATGGGTCGCCAGCCGCATCAGCTCGTCGCCGATCTCACCCGGCGTGAGGCAGAAGTCGGCGCACCCCGCGTCGATCGCGCTCTGGGGCATCCCGGCCTGGCCGGCGGTGCTCGGCTCCTGGACGAACGCGATCCCACCCGCGACCCGGATCGCGCGCAGCCCGAGCGTGCCGTCGCTGCCGACGCCCGACAGCACGACGCCGATCGCGCGCTCGCCGAGATCGCGAGCGAGCGATCGGAACAGCCGATCGATCGGGTGATGCGGTTGTTCGCTCGTCGAGGGGCCGAGGTGCAAGGCTCCACCCTCCAGGGTCAGCTCCACTCCCGGTGGCGCGACGTAGATCGTGCCCCGTGCGACCGCGAGCCCATCGGCCGCGGTCACCACCGGCAACGACGTCACGCGTCCGAGAATCTCGGTCAGCTTGCTCTCGTGGTTCGGCGCGAGGTGCTGGAAGACGACGAGCGCCATGCTGTCCGCGGCCATCCGCCCGAGGAGCGCGGACACCGCCTCGAGCCCCCCCGCGGAGGCGCCGATCCCGACAACAGGCACGCGTGGTGCATCGCTGATGGACCTGGAAGCTTCGTCGTTCGTCATGTCCATGCCCTTCCGCATCCTGGTGGTCGAAGATGAGCCCAACGCGCGCTCGGCGCTGCGTGATCTGCTCGAGGTCGAAGGGTACATCGTCGACACCGCGTCACGGGGGCGCGAGGCGATCGAGCGTCAGCGGGCCACGCCACCGGACCTGCTGCTCACCGATCTGGGGCTACCCGACATGGACGGCCTCGACGTCGCGCGCACGACGCGCGACGAGACCGGATGCAAGGTGCTCGTGATGACCGGCAGCGAGGCCGCGCGCCATCAGGACCTGGGGTTCGAGCTCGTCCCCAAGCCGATCGTGTTCGCGAGGTTGCTGACCCAGATCGAGCGGTCGCTCGCGCCCCGCCGATCGTGAGTCAGACGTCATCCGGCTCGTCCGCGTTGGACGTCGGTGTGGCGAGCGCTGGCCCCATCGTCTTGTCGGCGCGCCGGTACTCCTGCAGGCGGTACTGGATCGTGCGCCGGGTGACGTCGAGGATCGCGGCGGCCTTCGTCGTCGACCCGCCGGTGGCCTCGAGCGTCTTGAGGATCGTGTAGCGCTCGACCTCGTGGAGCGTCGACCCGGGGATCGCGATCCCGCCGTCGAGCGCCACGGCCAGGCCGCGCACCGTCGGCGGAAGATCGTCGAGCTCGAGCATCGGCCCGGCGCTCATCACGACCGCGCGCTCGATCGCGTGCGCCAGCTCGCGCACGTTGCCCGGCCACCCGTGCGCGCGGAGCGCCCCGAGCGCGGCCGCGGAGATGCCCTCGAGCGGCTTGCCGTTGTCGTGGGTGTAGCGCTCGAAGAAGTGGTGCGCGAGGAGCGGGAGGTCCTCGAGGTGATCGCGCAGCGCTGGCACCTCGATCGAGATCACGTTGAGGCGATAGAACAGATCCTCGCGGAACGTGCCCGCCACGACCATCGCCGGGAGATCGCGGTGGGTCGCGGCGAGCACCCGGACGTCGACGCGGACCGGCCGATCGCCGCCGACCGGCTCGAACTCGTGCTCCTGGAGGAACCGCAGCAGCTTGACCTGGATCGACGGCGAGATCTCGCCGATCTCGTCGAGGAACAGCGTGCCGCGGTGGGCCGCCGCGAAGCGGCCCTCGCGCCGCGCGACCGCGCCCGTGAACGCGCCGCGCTCGTGCCCGAACAGCTCGCTCTCGAGCAGGGTCTCGGCAAGCGACGCGCAGTGCACCTTGATGAACGGCCCGCTCGCGCGCGGGCTCGCCGCGTGGATCGCCGCGGCGACCAGCTCCTTGCCTGTGCCGGACTCACCGGTGATCAGCACCGTCGAGCGCGACCGCGCCACCTGCTCGATCCCCTCGTACACCCGGTGCATCGCGGCGCTCGCGCCCACCATCCCATTGCCCACGGGGCGGTCGTGCACGCGTGCGCGCAGCGCCCGCAGCTCCTCGAGCGCGCGCCGATGCTCGAGCTGGTGCTGGACGATCACGACGAGCTCGTCGCTGTTGACCGGCTTGGTCAGGTAGTCCGCGGCGCCCTGGCGCATCGCGGCCACCGCCGACGAGACCTCCTTGACCCCGGTGAGCAGGACGAAGCGCGGCGGATCCGGGTAGGTCTGCAGCCGCTGCATGAGCTCGAGACCATCCATCCCGGGCATCCGCAGATCGGACACCACGAGATCCGGGGCGAAGTTCTCCAGCTTGCCGAGCGCCTTGAACGCGTCCCCTGCGGTCTCGACCTCGAAGCCCTCGTGCATGAGCAGATCGGCCACCGCGAGGCGCGCATCCGCCTCGTCATCCACCACCAGCACCTTGCCCCGCACCGTTCGCATTCGTGCGGGAACCTAGAGCATCGGTCACGTGCGTGGCGAGCCAAATGTCTGGAGGAGCATGTGTTTTGGAGTGCGAAAATTTCGGTATCGCCACGGTGAGCCCACCGCAAGCGATTCGCGCTCGTGCTCAGGAAGGGTGATTTCCGCTTGGTATGAGAGGTGCTCCGGAGCTGGTGGGTGTGTGGTGGGATACCTCGATGGAGCGCGGCGCCCGTGGTCGCGGATGCCCGACAGCCGCTGGATGGCGCCTCGATCGTCGTGGTCGACGACGACCCCCAGATCCGGAGGATCCTGGGGCGCATCCTCACGCGCGCGGGCGCGCGGGTCCACGAGGCCGACGGGGCGCAGGCGATCGCGCTCGTCACCACCGAGCACGTGGATCTGCTGCTCACCGACATGGACATGCCAGGGCTCGACGGCAGCGCGGTGGCCCAGGAGATCGTGGCGCTCCAGCCCTGCATCGGGACCGTCTACATGTCCGGGCGCTCGCGGGACCACCACGTCGAAGTCGGGCACATCGCTCCGGATGATCGCTGGATCGCGAAGCCTTTTACCGTGGAGACGGTCGTCGAGACGATCGCCACGGCCCTGTCGAGGTGAGGCGCGCGGTCCGGCACGCGCGGTGCTCGTCACGCGCCCGATGAGGACCTCCGATGCTACGTCGTCGATCTCGCCGGTCGCTTTTCTCGGGGCTTCGAGGACCACGCTCCCGCCACCGGGAGTCGTCGAGCGCGATCGGGTGCTGGTGTGGGCCACCGAGCCGCTGCGCGCGGTGCTCGTCAAGCTGGTCGAGGCGTTCGGCTACGAGGTGCACGCGCCGGCCACGCCGCTCCACGCGATCGAGACGCTGATCGATGCGGGGCATCGCTTCAGCCACGCCGTGATCGCGATGGGTGCCTCCGACGACCTCGGGTCCGGCATGCGCGACTTCCTCGCCGACGAGTATCCCGCGATCTACTGCGTGACGGTCGACGCGACGTACCGGTAGATCCAGCGACGCGTGGCATCGACGATCGCGGCGTCGAACGCGCCGATCCCGTAGTCGCGCAAGCTCGCCGCGCGATCGGCGTGGGCGCCGAACAGGTGATCGAGGTCGGGGAGATCGACGATCGTCGTCTCGCCGAGCGCGAGCCCCGCGACCCGCGCCTGGTCGTCGGGATCGACGACCCAGTCATGCTCGCCGCGCAGCACGAGGATC